>NZ_RZQI01001150.1:0-1575 GCF_003998335.1 Mesorhizobium sp. M7A.F.Ca.CA.002.05.1.1
CGCGCAGCCTGAGATGCTCGATCAGGGCCGCATGTTCTTCCTGGCGCGTGCCTTCTATCAGCGTCACCGAAGCCTTGACGCAGGCGTCGCGCATGACGCGGTCGGCTCGCGCCGCGCCCATCAATGCCATCACCAGTGGCGACGTTTTCAACATTTCGCCCAGCTTGACGAGCAGCATATGCCGACAGTCGGCCGGCAGCCTGATATCCGATATCAGCGCCTCGCGCACCAAGGGCAGATGGCCGTGGCGTTCGGCCATGCGGCGGAAGCTGAGCGAGGCGATGTCGGCGCCGCTGTTGGCGAGCAGCACGGCGCAGGCGTCCGCCTCGCCGATCTCGGCGATGGCCGCCGACAGCGCCATCGAGACGAGTGGCCGGTCGGCGATCAATTTCTGTGTCGCCTTCGGACTTGAAGCCACGCGGTTGATCAGGTCGGCGTCGGTGAGCAGCGGCGAGCGGGCCAGCACCACGCCGGCGACTTCCGGCTGGTCGGAGGCCAGCACGCTGATGATCTGCATTGGCGCGTGGTGGCTCATCGACAGCGCCTCGGCCATCGCCAGCCGCACCTTCGACGAGGCATCGTCGAGCAATAGCGTCAGCGCCGCCTCGGCGGCGCAACGGTCCTCGAAAGGCAATTCGGAATTGATATAGGCCCGGGCCAGAGCGCTCGCCGCCGCGGCACGCTCCGACACCCTGGCCGTGTAGATCCATTTCAGAAAATGCGAAACAACAACCATGCCCGCCTGCTTACGCCCCTTGTCAGAAGCTTCTGACCCCACTGACGACCGTAGGCAGAATTGGTTTACGAACCGTTCACCATGTTCATTAACTGGCTTGCGAGGCTGATTTGCAGCGCCTATCACCGTCAAGCACGTGAGGAGAAAGAAATGGCCGGGCTTTATCTCGAAGAGTTCGTTGTCGGCCATGTCTTCCAGCACACGCTGCGCAAGACCGTTACCGAAAGCGACAACATGCTGTTTTCGGTAATGACGCTGAACCCGCAGCCGCTGCATATCGACTTCGATTTCGCCGCCAGGAGCGAATGGGGCAAGCCGCTGGTCAACTCGCTGTTCACGCTCGGCTTGATGATCGGCATTTCGGTCAATGACATCACAGTCGGCACTACGGTCGCCAATCTCGGCATGAAGGAGACCGTGTTTCCGCATCCGGTCTTCCATGGCGACACCATCCGGGTCGAGACGACAGTCATCTCGGTGCGCGAATCCAGGTCGAAACCCGATCGCGGCATCGTCGAATTCGAGCATCGCGCCTACAACCAGCATGGCGATCTCGTCGCCAAATGCACCAGGCAAGCGATGATGCTGAAGAAGGCGATCTGACGCATGCGTTCGCTGCTGTTCGTCCCTGGCGATTCCCAGAGGAAACTGGAAAAAAGTTTTGGTGCCGGCGCCGACGTGATCATCGTCGACCTCGAAGATTCCGTGGCGCCGCACAACAAGGCGCTGGCGCGCGAGGTGGCGGCGCGCTTCATCCTGGAACGCAGGGCGCAAACCAGTTCAGCCATCTATGTCAGGGTCAACGACCTCACGACCGGGTTGACGGATGACGATCTGGC
>NZ_RZQI01000114.1:0-10747 GCF_003998335.1 Mesorhizobium sp. M7A.F.Ca.CA.002.05.1.1
CATCGGCTCCTCCTCGCGCTGGTGGCCGAGGATGGTCCTGGTGATGTTCCAGGCCATGATCAGGGCGCCGGAGAGGTACATGGCGCCGCCGATGGCGCGCATGACATAGTAGGGGTGCATGGCGGCGACGGTTTCGGCGAAGGAGTAGACGAGGAAGCCCTGCTCGCCATATTCGCGCCACATCAGGCCCTGCATGATGCCGGACACCCACATCACCGCGGCGTAGACGACGATCCCGAGTGTCGCCAGCCAGAAGTGCCAGGTGACGAGCCTCAGCGAGTAGAGCCGTTGACGGTTCCAGAGCTTCGGGACCATGTAGTAGATCGCGCCGAACGAGATCATGCCGACCCAGCCGAGCGCACCCGAATGGACGTGCCCGATGGTCCAGTCGGTATAATGCGACAGCGAATTGACCGCCCGGATCGCCATGATGGGGCCTTCGAAGGTCGACATGCCATAGAAGGCGACGGCCATCACCATCATGCGTATGATCGGATCGGTGCGCAGCTTGTCCCAGGCGCCGGACAGCGTCATCAGGCCGTTGATCATGCCGCCCCAGGACGGCATCCACAGCATGATCGAGAACACCATGCCGAGCGTCTGCGCCCAATCGGGCAAGGCGGTGTAGTGCAGGTGATGCGGCCCGGCCCAGATGTAGAGAAAGATGATAGCCCAGAAATGGACGATCGACAGCCGGTACGAATAGACTGGCCGGTTCGCCTGCTTGGGCACGAAATAATACATCATGCCGAGGAAGCCGGCGGTGAGAAAGAAGCCGACCGCGTTGTGGCCGTACCACCATTGCGTCAAGGCGTCCTGGACCCCTGAAAAGGCGGAGTAGCTCTTGGAGCCCAGGAACGAGACTGGTATGGACAGGTTGTTGACCACATGCAGCATCGCGATGGTCACGATGAACGACAGGTAGAACCAGTTGGCCACGTAGATATGCGGTTCCTTGCGCTTCAGGATCGTGCCAAGGAACAGAATGAGGTAGGCGACCCAGACGATGGTCAGCCAGACATCCACATACCATTCGGGTTCGGCGTACTCGCGGCCCTCGGTGATGCCGAGCAGATAACCGGTCGCGGCCATGACGATGAAAAGCTGGTAGCCCCAGAAGACGAACCAGGCGAGATCACGGCCGAAGAGGCGCGCGCGGCAGGTGCGCTGCACGACATACAGAGACGTGCAAAGCAGCGCGTTGCCGCCGAAGGCGAAAACGACACCGGATGTGTGCAACGGCCGCAAACGACCGAAATTGAACCAGGGCTGGATGTTGAGATCGGGGTAGGCGAGCTGCAGCGCGATCACCACGCCGACCAGCATGCCGACGACACCCCAGAACACGGTGGCGATCGCGCCGTAGCGGATCGGACCATCCATGTAAGCGGATGGGTCAATCGGAGCTGCTGGCCTGAACTCCGTGTTGCGCAACAGGATCGCAGTGAAACCAGCCACTGCGAAGAACAACACCCACATGTGTCGGCGGAAAGGTTCATCCACGCCGAAGCCGGCGGCCACCAGGGCCGCAAAAGCGAACACGCTTAGAAGGACGATCTCTGTGCCGAATTTCATTGCAGATCCCGATCTCGAATCTGGTGGATGCCAAATCCGCAGCGCACTAATCGCGCAGCCGCCGCCCCCTCGCCCTGATCTATGTCAGGCCGCACGATTTTGTGCGGCGCAATCAGCAGGTGGCGAATGAACGAGGAACGCAGCGCGGGCTCACCCCCTCATGGAAGGCGTTCCCTGGGTTGGGCGGGCGCAGACGCGATCGCTGAGGCGAAAGCTGAGGCTCTGCGCGCGTTGGATGCTATTGCCGATGCCCTGCCAAACGTTGTTCGGATCCCATTGGAAACGAACGCGATCGTTCCGCCGAGCCGTGGCAGATTAAGGACCATGCTTCGCCGGTATGTGCCGAAACACACCTGGCGATTGGTCACGTTCCTATCAAAGGCCGAAAGCTGTTTGTCTCGACCGTGACGCCGCTTCGTCGAAGGCGCGGCGACATCGCATTAAAAGGCAAACACGGCCCGCCCCGGAGTCATGCGACATGGCCTCGCCGCTTAGGGCCGCTCGCGTCCGCCGCCACAGCGCTTCTCCAGACGGCTTATGCTGTCCACCGTCACATGGCGTGCGTTCTCAATCCGAATCACCCCGTCAGCCCGCAATCGCGTCAGTTGGCGGCTCACGGTCTCGCTGGTGATTCCAAGGAAATCAGACATTTCGGCACGCGTCAGCGGCAGATCGAAGGAGGCCGACCCGGAAGCCGCATCGAGACTGGAATCGATATTCCGGGCCATCATGAGGAGAAAAGTCGCCACCTTTTCCGGAGCTGTCTTGCGCCCCAGCGTCACCATCCACTCGCGCGCCTCATCGAGTTCATTCAGCGTCTGTTTGAGCAGGCGATGCTCGAATTCCCGTGACGCCTTCATCATCCGTTCGACGGCCGCTCGCGGAAACGAACACAGCGTGACTGCTGTTGCCGCTTCCGCATTGATCGAGCTTTCCTCCTTGAAAGGACGTCCCAGAAAATCCGGTGCAAACTGGAGACCGACGATCTGCTGGCGCCCATCCGACAGGCTCTTTGATAGCTTTACCACGCCTGAAAGCACGTTGGAGTAGCTGTCGACGTTCTGTGCCTCGCCGGTCAACTCCATTCCTGACTCGATCCGGCGACGCGAGCAAGTCTTGGCGAGCCCAACCAAATTGTCTGGATCGAGCGCACCGCAGACACCGCGACGCCGTGCCTCGCAAGGGAAGCAAAGAACAGGAATGCCGGAACTATGAATGTCTTGCCGAAAGGTCATGCGTTCGCCTTACCCGATCCTAACTGCCGGCAGGATACCCATCCAGGGTAGAGAAATCCTGCGGCGGTTTGTCCATGAGCGCGGCTGATCGAGATCAGGGTCTGCTTCAGCGATGCGTGCAGTGTTCCGGCGGGCAACACGGTGAACGCGAGATGCAATCGGAAATAGCTGTCAAACTCAGCGAGAACGTCCCACGCTACACCAGCTATCCGACGGCGCCGCATTTCCATTCGGGGATCGATGCTGCCATTTACCGTGGCTGGTTGGAGACGCTGGAAAGCGGCGACGAAATCTCGCTGTACCTGCACATTCCTTACTGCGACAAGCTCTGCTGGTTCTGCGCCTGCCACACCAAGCAGACGCACCAATATGAGCCGGTGGCCGCTTATCTGCGCTCGCTGAATGCCGAAATCGTCACGATTGCCGGTCTGGTGAGCGGCAAGGCACATGTCCGTGCAATCCACTTCGGTGGCGGTTCGCCAACTATTCTGAGGCCCGATGATATGGTTGCTCTTGGAGCGGCCTTGCGGGACAGCTTCGACCTTCTCCCGGATGCTACGGTCAGCATCGAAATCGAAACCAACGACATGGACAAGGCGCGCCTTGATGCACTTGCTCAAATCGGCGTAACGCGGGCGAGCCTCGGCGTGCAGGATTTCGATCCGCAAGTGCAAAAAGCAATTAATCGTGAGCAGAGTTTTTTGCAGACCAAGGCAGTCGTCGACGGGGTTCGTTCGCGGGGCGTCGAATCGGTCAATCTGGACCTGCTCTACGGGCTCCCGAATCAGACACGCGAGACGATCTGTTCCACGGTGGCGCAGGCACTGACCTTGGAGCCAGACCGGATGGCCCTGTTCGGCTACGCACATGTGCCCTGGTTCAAGAAGCATCAGACGATGATCGACGAGGCATGGCTGCCGAGTCCCACTGAGCGTTTCGCCCAATCTCAACTCGCGGCGCGGGCAATTGTCGCCAAGGGATATGAGGCAATAGGACTCGATCATTTCGCGAAGCCCGACGATGCGCTGGCCATAGCGGCCCGCGCAGGGGTTTTGCATCGCAATTTTCAGGGCTACACTGAGGATCGCTGCCCGACACTCATCGGACTTGGCCCTTCGTCCATCGGTCGTTTTCGCCAAGGCTACGTGCAGAACATGGCTTCGACTTCCGGGTACGGGCGCATGGTTGCGGATGGCGGGTTGGCTGCCGTGCGCGGCGTTGCCCTTTCCGACGACGATCGCGTCCGTGGCTGGATCATCGAGCGGCTGATGTGTGATTTTGCCTTCTCGGCAGTCGACCTGGTGGAGCGGTTCGGCAAAGCCGGCGAGCAGCTCCTTCATCGCTCGAGGTCCATCGCACTCCACGATCCTGCCCGAGCGCTTGAATTCGATGGTGACAGTTTCCTCGTACGGACTGAAAGTCGCCCCTTCATTCGAACCATCGCGGCCAAGTTCGATACATATTTCAAAGGGGGAACGGCGAGGCACTCGGTGGCGGTCTGAGCAAAGCACAGTGCGCTCGCCGTTTGGTCGATCGGCGAACCAGCTGCGTTCGTTTTGACCGCTCATAGCCGACTACCGCATCAAAATCGAAAATGCAAACTTAGGCTGTTGCGCGGTATCTCCTTCCACATCCACTCTTGCGCATACCTGCATTTCAAGGTGTTTGATCCTATGCTTCGCAGGTAGGTCGCGACAGCTAGGCAATGTTCCAGCTGCCCTAGCGGAGGAGTCACGATTTTCCGGCAAGCTCCGTCGGCAGACGTTCTTTTCTGGCCTTGGCAAAGGCTCGGTCGCCTTCCAGAAACGCCGCCAGCATGAAAGGGATGAGTTCTGCCACGGTTTCAGACTGACCATAGGTCTGACGGTAAAGTGCAGCATACTCCTTGAGTGTTTGGCTCAGCTCCGCGCTGACGGTAATGGTGATCTTCGAAGCTGTTCGGTCCGGAAGTTTTCCAAGTTTCAGGTCAGCCATGATAACTCCTGCTCAACTGGCGTATGGCCGCAGCACGATGTCCTTGTGCACGATGACGCGCAGTGGCCAACCTGGGCGGACGACGATGGTGGGCTGGATATTGAGGTTTTTTTCGGTGATGCGCTGGCCGGCTCGACTGGCGTTCTGCTGGGCTGATTCCCGGATCGCCTTGACCAGATCGCTCTCGTTTTCGCCGAGGCTGAATTCTGTGCCGACACCGAGCAATGTGGCAAGCGCCACTCCCTTGATCATCTGCCAAGTGTGGAAATCGACTTTGTCTTCCAGCCCTGCGTAGCCGGCGGTGTCGCTCGCGGGCAGATTGTCGATTTCGGCCGACGAGCCGTCGGGCAGCAGAATGCGCTGCCAGACCAGCAGCGCTCGCTTTTGCCCGAACGCGACGACGCTGTCGTAGACGCCGATAAGACGTGAGCCCTGCGGAATCAGCAATATGTTGCCCGTGACCGTGTCGTGCACATTTTCGGTGACTTGCGCGACCACAAGGCCCGGCAAATCGGAATTGATGCCGGTGATCAGGCTGGCGGCAATCACGCTGCCAGCCATCAGTTGATATGGCGAGATCGGCGTCTGAAGCGCATGCGGATTGTAGATCCCGCCAGTGCTCCGCTGGCTGAGAAAATCAAGCTTTCGCTGCTGATTGTTCTGGTCGCCTTCCGCCGCCGCCACCGAGGCTGACGCGCGTCCTGCTTCGGATTGGGGAAGCGCCTCAAATGGATGCTGAGCAGTTTGCACGCTCTCTCCGACATCTGTCTGTTGAGCTCGATTTTCGACGCGGAAAAGCACCCGCGATTCACGCGCTTCGATCGCCTGCTGCGCTAGACGCTGCTCCTCGGCCGAGATGTCTTGGCCCGGCACGATGCCGAGCTGGCGCTGCCGCTCGAGGATGGGGCGGCCGAGGTCGCCCGGCAAAGGTAGCCCAAGGACGGGAGGCTTCGGCTTCATGCCGGAATAGTCATGGGGAAGCGTATCGAGTCCCTCGGCGGTTGGTTTGCGCTGAGTGTTGTAGAGATCTTCCGCCTGATCCCTGATGCGAAGGGCCGGCCCCTGGAGGGCGATCATGGTAACGCCGAAGACAGCGCCGGATCCGAGCGCTGCGATCGCGATGATCACACCGCGCCTGAACCGCACCACGCGGCGGGGAGAGGCCCGAAGCTGCAGTTCCTCGGGATCCAGTTTCGGCGGGATGCCAGAGCGGGAATTTTCGATCATGAGCCCTCACCTCGCCGGCTGCCGCGAAAGAGCGAGATCCGCCGTTGCGGTTGCCTGCCGTCAATCCTGCTGATGCGGATCACCTGCTGCCGCTTGGTGCCGAGGCGAAGTTCGGCCGCGGCGAAGAGCCGATCGACGATGTAATAGTTGCCGCGCACGCGATAGTTGACGAGCTCGCTGCTCCCATCTGCGCCGACGATGAAGAGTGGTGGCGCCTCGCCCTGATCTATGCGACGAGGGAACTCAATATAGACCTTGCTGCCGTCGTCGAAGGCTCGCGTCGGTCTCCAGGGCGGTGTGTCGCCACTGATTGAGTAGCGAAAGCGAAGGTTTTCGAGCGCGATATTCGACGCGACCGGTGTAACTGCCTCGGCTTGAGCATTGCGCTGGCGAAGCGCGATGATCTGGTCTTGGCTGTAGGTCCAGGAGATTGCCGCCATTGCGGTCTTCTCGGTGCTTTGAAGCTGCAAATGATAGGTCCGCCGGTCCGTCGTAATGACGACATTGGTGGCAAGACCCGGCGCGAAGGGTTTTACCAGAACATGGGTGCGCTGATTGTCACCGGTGCCGCTTGCGGTATCGCCAATGACCCAGCGCACGGTGTCGCCAGCCGACACGGCGGTTAGTTTCTCGCCCGGCTGCAGAGCGATGTCGGTCACGCGCTCCGGCGCGGCATAGAGTTGATAAAGCGCGCCATCGGTGAAGGGGTAGACTTGCACTGCATTAACATACCCGTACTTGGTGGGTTGCTGGGTCGCGGCTTTGTTGGCATCAGCGACGCGTTCTTCAGGAGGGCGCTTGTCCTCGGCCTTGCCGGGCTCGGGCTGCATTTGGCCAGGCAGCGGCAGTGGTTTTGGCACCTCGACAATTCTAATCGGCCTCTCCGGCGCTTTTTCGATCGCGGCCGGTTTGAAGTCGGCAGCGTCATAGGAAATCTCAGGCGGCGGCACCTTCTTCGATGCACAAGCGGAAACGACCGCTGCCGACACCGATAGGATCAGCACGGCACGAATCGGTGACATTTTACCTTTCATTGGTGGACTCCGTCGGAGAAAGGGGGGCTGGGACGGCGCTGTCGAGCTCGCGTGACCAGTCAATGGCATTGATGAAGACGCCGAGCGGATTCTTGCGCAGCTGATCCGTATTGCTTGGCGAGCGGATCACGATCGTGAGGATCGCAGTCCAGCGCATCGTGCTGGCAAGGCTTCCGCGCTCAAACACCTGCTCGGTCCATTTGACCTGGAATGAACTTTCGGAGGCTCTGACCACGCTGGTGACCTGTACCGAAACACTGCGCGTTCCGATCTGACCGAAGGGGTCGTTCGCCTTGGCGTATTCGTTGAGGAAGAGCGCTGCGCGATCGCTAGCAAAGTCGTACGCTGCCAACCAGTTCTGCCGTACCAAAACCGGATCGGTGGAAACGGAACGGACATTCTGGATGAAGCGGCCGAGATGCCAGGCGATCTGAGCATCCGAGGGCTCATAATTCCGGATCGCCGGCGCGACGGCGTGCGTCTCGCCGAAGCCATCGACCTCGACGACATAAGGCACGACACGGCTTTGCATCGACTGCCATACGAGTCCGCCGGAAAGCCCGGTCGCCAAGGCCAGGCAGCCAAGGGCCATGATCCGCCAGTTCCTGGCCTGCAGTCGAGATGAGCCGATGCGCTCGTCCCACAGCTGGGCGGCTTTTTGATACGGCGTGACCGGTTCGGGTGTTTTGCCGTAACGGTGCACGGGTCGCTTGAAGAGCATCTAGTCATCCTTGTCGTTGAGAGAGGGGTTGGCGCTGCCTCCCGGCCGGTCTCCGTCTCGGACAGCTTGCACGGCAGCGTGGCGATTTGCCCGGGCGGTCTGTTCAGAACGTAGGCGCCTTGCCCACGTCGGCGCCGAAACAGTGGCCGAACCGGCAGAGCGTTCGGTCATTGACGCTGTCGGCGCGCCGCCGGTCGCGGTCCACGCGGCATCGCGCCCGGCATCGGCGTTGCGCCCAACACTTGCAGTGGCGGATCGCGCTATGCGTATAGCGGCGCCGCCAGCTGCACTGGTTACACCATGCATTCCAGCAGCCACACCGGAGAGGCCAGCGTCGGGCGAGGTTGCGCGCCCGATCTGCCATGACGTGGAAGCAGCCGATCCCATTGTTGTGCCGGCTCGGATGGCGGCGAGACCGCCGCTGGTTGCCATACGCGCGCCAGCAAATGCTGTGCCTCCAGCAACGAGTGATACACCCGCTGCCGCCGCGGTCGTGCCGAGGGCGGCGCCCGCCCCAAGCTGCGGTGCGCCTGAGACAAGACCCGACGCGATCCCCGGCCCAAAAATGCCAAGGCCAAGCAGTGCCAGTGCGCCCAGTACCTGGGACATGGCACCGGCAAGATCCGGCTCCTTGCCTTGCAATGCGGAAGCGAACTCCCCGAAGAGCGTGGAGCCGATACCGACAATGACGGCGAGCACCATCACCTTGATGCCTGACGAGATAACATGGCCGAGCACGCGTTCGGCCAGGAACGCTGAACGGTTCCAAAGTGCGAATGGAACCAAAACAAAACCTGCCAGCGTGGTGAGCTTGAACTCTAGGATGGTGATGAAAAGCTGGATGGAAAGGATGAAGAAGGCGATGATGACCAGGAACCAGGCCATCAGCAGCACGAAGATGGTCAGTGCGTTGCCGAAGATTTCCGGGAAGCCCAGGAGCTGACTGGCTTGGTCAAGCATTGGCCAAGCACCTTCGAAACCGGTCGCGGCAATGCGGCCCGGGCGCAAGAGATTGTCTGCCGACAGATTGCCGGCCGACGCCTTAATCCCGAGACCGGCAAAAGAACGATAAACGATATCGGCGAGGTTCTTGAAATTGTTCAGAATGAAGGCGAAGACGCCAACATAGAGCACCTTGCGGACAAGCCGGCCGAGAACGCTGGTTTCGTCGCCGAGCGCCCACGCCAGGCCGGCAAGTGTGATGTCAATGCCGATCAGAATGGTAGTGAGGAAGGCGAGGTCGCCCGATAGCAGACCGAACCCGCTGTCGATGTAGCGGATGAAGGTCTCCATGAAGCGATCGATGACGCCAAGGTCGTTCATGCCGCTGCCTTTCTCGTCGTGATGAACTCGTGATTAATTGCCGGGATAAGCCGAGCCGGTACCCAAGAATCGCTTCGTCATCTCGCGGGCGGCTTCGTCTGACTGGGCCTTGCGGGCGGCATCCTCGGCCTCAGCTCGAAACTGCGTTGCGAGCAGCGTCTGGATCTGCATCTGCTGTTTTGTCGAAAGCGCCATCAGCTGGTTGGTGGCCTGGCTTGCCTGAAGCGCACCGGCCGCCCCTTGGCTGCGGTTGACGAGATCGGCGAGCAGATCGCCGTCGGCGCGGACGTTCTCGACGATTTGCGACTGGACACCCATGGTCTGGCGGAACGCCTGCATGGCGGTTTGCCAACGCTCCCGCGCAGCACTCGCCACATCGCTGACTTTGATCGTGGCGTCGTAGCTTTCCGGATATTGGCTGCGCCACTGGTCTTGAAGCTTGCCCAGATCAAAGCTGAGGCCACTCGCCTGGTCCATCAAGCCGTCGATGCGATGGAGCGAACCGGTGAGTTGGCCAACGGAAGAGAAATCCAGACGCTGAAGATTGCGCGCCATGTTCTGCAGCATGGTCGCCTGATTCTGCAGCGACTGGATCTGGTTGTTGATCTGCTCCAATGCGCGCGCGGCCGTCAGCACGTTCTGCGCATAATTGGACGGATCGAACACGATAAGGGCGTAGGCGGGCTGCACATAGTCGGCCATAGGCTTGGCGATCAGGGAAACGGTGATCAGGCCGGAGAGAAGGCGTCGCCGCATCATGAGAATTGCTCCTTGTCTGGTTGAGGGAATTGCTTGAGAAGTTCGCCGGCCCAATCGAGGCCGCGCGCGATCAGGAACTGCGAGGCAAAGCTGCCTTGCCCGTCTTCGGACATGATCCTGTCGATCAGAGTCTGCGTGGCCGGATCGGAAGCACCGCAAAGCGCAAGAGCGATGGGGCCAAGCTCGAGCTCGAACAGACGGTTGCCGCGGCGCGATTGCAGATAATACTGACGCTTCGGCGTGGCGCGGGCGATCAATTCGATCTGCCGCTCGCTTAAACCGAAGCGCTCGTAGGCTGTGCGCGCCTGGGGTTCCACGGCACGATCATTGGGAAGGAAAATGCGCTGCGGGCAGCTTTCGATGATTGCCGGCGCTATGCCAGAGCCCGCGATATCAGCCAGCGACTGCGTAGCGAAGACAACCGACACGTTCTTCTTTCGCAGCACCTTCAGCCATTCGCGGATGCGGGCGGCGAACAGCGGATTGTCGAGATAGACCCACGCCTCGTCGAGCATGATCAGCGTGGGCCGTCCGTCGAACCGTTCCTCAAGTCGCTGGAACAGATAGGTAAGCACTGGCAGCAAAGCGCCTTGGCTGTGCATTAACTCCTCGGTCTCGAAACACTGCACATCCGACAAGGCCAGCCCATCATGATCGGCATCGAGCAGGCGGCCGAAGGGACCATCGAGCGTGTAGGGCATCAATGCGGTCTTCAGCGCATTGGATTGAAGCAGGACCGAAAGACCGGTCAGTGTGCGTTCCTGCGCCGGCGCGGTGGCAAGGCTGGCCAGCGCTGACCAAATAGCCTCCTTCACCTCCGGCGTGACGGTGACGTTCTCGTGGGCAACAAGGCTGGCGATCCATTCGGCCGCCCAGCTTCGGCTAGCCTGGTCGTTGAT
>NZ_RZQI01001151.1:0-1573 GCF_003998335.1 Mesorhizobium sp. M7A.F.Ca.CA.002.05.1.1
CGGCCTCGACCGAGCCGATGACGATGGAATGCGTGCCGCGATCGATCATCTCGTCGAGGCTGCAGTCGAACGCGGCCACCGCGTCCGAAAGCAGTAAAGCTCCGGTCTTGAGCGTCATCCATTCGGCGCCCTCATAGCGGTCCTTGCCCTTGATGCCGCCAAAGCCGGAGAACCGCTCGGCCACGCGCTGATGCTGGGGGCCAAGCGAATTGACGCCGAAATGCCGGTAGCGTTCGATCACCGGCCAGGTCGACGACGACCTGTTGACGCAGGCGATCACCTTGGGCGGCTCGGCCGACAGCGAGACGACCGAAATGACCACCAGGCCGGAGCGATCCTCGCCGGTGCCAGCGGTGATGACGCTGACATTGCCGACGATCAGCCGCATCGCGGCCCGAAAATCCGCGACACCGACAGGATTTGCCTCCGAAGTCGTTGGTTCGGTCATGGGGGTTGCTCCTAGGCCGCCGACTGCATGGCGGCCGCTGCGATACGGATGCCCCGCTGTTCGAGGATAGGCAGGACGGTGTCGCGAAAATACGGGAATTCCTCGACATAGTCGACGAAGGACAGCGTCGAGCCGCGAAATCCGGCCTCGTGCAAGGCGGTGATCCCATCAGCGACCTGTTCGGCCGTGCCGGTGAGCGGGAAGCCGCCATGGCCCGCCGCCATCCGATCGCGGATGAGCGCCAGGAGGTCATGCGGGAACGACTGCGCATGCGCAAATTGCAGCTTCACCAGATTGTCGACGGCTGCCCAGTCGGCATTGGCGCGGGCGAAATGCTCGAGATAATCCTTCGCTTCCTTCTCGGTCGGCCGGCAGACGACATGGGCAAAGGTCAGCACGTCGACAGTGCTGCCGGCGGCGACCGCCTGTTGCTTCAGCGCGGCGATCTCGTCCCTGGAGCGTGACAGATCGATTGCCGGCGTGAACAGGAAGTCCGCATTGCGGACAGCGAATTTGCGCCCTTCTTCCGAGCCGGCGGCGTTGAGGATCGGCAGGCGCGCCGACGGCCGCGGATCGCCAAGCACGTTCTTCAGCTTGAAATAGGTGCCGTCCCAGTCGAACGCCTCGGTGCGATCCCACAGCGCCCTGACGATGTCGAACCATTCCTGTGCGTAGCCGTAGCGTGTGATGTGATCGTCGGGCAGCGTCAGCCCGAGCGCTTCATATTCCGGCTTGTTCCAGCCGGCGACGATGTTGAGGCCGATACGGCCGCGGCTGATCTGGTCGATCGTCGCCAATTGCTTGGCGACGACGACAGGGTGATTGGCCGCCGTGTGGGTGGTGGCGAAAACCGTGATGTTGCGGGTGAGCGCTAGGAGCCCTGCGGCCCAGGTGATCGTCTCCAGCACGTTGCCGTGGAAATTGGTCTCGCCCCCATAGCCGATCCAGCGGGCGATCGGCAGCATGAAATCGATACCGGCGTCGTCGAGCAGATGCGCCAGCCGCAGATTGTTGTCCCAGGAACTGACCCATCGTTCGGGAACCTTGGTGACGGTCATGCCGCCGGAACAATTGGAAGCGAAGGTCCCTAGAAAGAAGGGCTGTGCGTTGGCTGCGGTCTTGTCG
>NZ_RZQI01001152.1:0-1572 GCF_003998335.1 Mesorhizobium sp. M7A.F.Ca.CA.002.05.1.1
TGCCAATCTGATGGCCTTCGCCGGCTACGACGTGACCAAGGAATATGTCATCAACGACGCCGGCTCGCAGATCGACGTGCTCGGCCGTTCCGCATTCCTGCGTTACCGCGAAGCGCTGGGCGACGACATCGGCGAAATACCTGCCGGTCTCTATCCCGGCGATTACCTGGTGCCTGTCGGCCAGGCGCTGGTCGCGGAATACGGCCGCTCGCTTCTGCAGATGCCCGATGACGAGGCGCTCGCCATCGTCAAGGATCGCACCATCGATGCGATGATGGCGATGATCCGCGAGGACCTTGCGATGCTCAACGTGCATCACGACGTGTTCTTCTCCGAGCGCACGCTGCACGCCGACAAAGCCAGGAAGATCCGCTCTGCGATCAACGATCTGACGCTGAAGGGCCATATCTACAAGGGCAAGCTGCCGCCGCCCAAGGGCGAGAAACCCGAAGATTGGGAGGACCGCGAGCAGACGCTGTTCCGCTCGACCGCGGTCGGCGACGACATGGACCGGGCGCTGGTCAAGTCTGATGGCTCGTTCACCTATTTCGCCGCCGACGTCGCTTATCTCAAGGACAAGGTCGATCGCGGTTTCGTCGACCTGATCTATGTGCTCGGCGCCGACCATGGCGGCTACGTCAAGCGGCTGGAGGCCCTGGCGCGGGCGATTGCCGGCGACGAGGTGAAGCTCACTGTCCTGCTGTGCAATCTGGTCAAGCTGTTTCGCGAGGGCGAACCGGTGCGCATGTCGAAGCGGTCGGGCGATTTCGTGACGCTGCGCGAAGTGGTGGAGGAGGTCGGCCGCGACGCGATCCGCTTCATGATGCTCTACCGCAAGAACGATGCGCCCCTGGATTTCGATTTCGCCAAGGTGACCGAGCAGTCCAAGGACAATCCGGTGTTCTATGTCCAGTACGCCTCGGCGCGCTGTCATTCGGTGTTCCGGCAGGCGAGCGAGCAACTGGGCGAAGCCAATTTCGACCGCAACAGCCTGGCGTCTGCCGCGGCATTGCTGACCGACGAGGGCGAGATCGGCCTGATCCGCAAGCTTGCCGAATACCCGCGGCTGATCGAGTCCGCCGCCCTTGCGCTCGAGCCGCATCGGCTGGCATTTTACCTCTATGATCTGGCTTCCAGCTTCCACGGACACTGGAACCGTGGCACGGATAATCCGGACTTACGTTTTGTTAAGGTTAACGACCGACAATTGACGCATGCCAGACTAGGGCTGGTGCAGGCTGTTTCGGACGTTTTGACGTCCGGCCTGACGTTGATCGGAGCCGCCGCGCCCACCGAAATGCGTTAGGTTTGACTAAATAACCTGTCACCTTTTGCCCACATTGCGCTGGTAAGGGCCAACCCTACGCGACGTCCATGGCGTCCGAATGAGTGCGAGTTCGGGAACAATAATGGCAGA
Source organism: Mesorhizobium sp. M7A.F.Ca.CA.002.05.1.1 (assembly GCF_003998335.1). NCBI lineage: Bacteria > Pseudomonadati > Pseudomonadota > Alphaproteobacteria > Hyphomicrobiales > Phyllobacteriaceae > Mesorhizobium > Mesorhizobium sp. M7A.F.Ca.CA.002.05.1.1. The sequence goes on from NZ_RZQI01001152.1 coordinate 1,418, forward strand.
CAGAACCCAGCTGAGAGTAGCCGACAACAACGACATCGCTGACGATGATCCGTTCGCGGAACTGACCAGGATCATGGGATTCGACCCGCGCCAGCCGGTCAGGCCGCAATCGCCCGCCCAGCCGCAGGCCCCAGCCGCCGATCACGGGCTCGAAG
>NZ_RZQI01001153.1:0-1568 GCF_003998335.1 Mesorhizobium sp. M7A.F.Ca.CA.002.05.1.1
AACTGGTGACGCAGCCAAAATGGGCCCGGCGCCTGCACCGCGTCATCCGCGACCTGCCTGACGAACTCGCCAACTACAAGGGCCTGACACGCTATCGCCCGGCGTTGGTCGAGTGGCTGTCGAAGCTGGACGATGGGAGCGCGACGAGCCCAGGGTTTGGGCCGGATTGAATAGCTGATGTTGGCGCTGCCCCCAAAGCAGCCAATCTCCCCCCAAGAGGGGGAGATGCCCGGCAGGGCAGAGGGGGGCGCCGTGGAGCGCCTGCCTTGCCCAATCTCCACCTCCGCGCTTACGACGCGTCGCCCAGCCCAGCCACAATCATGACATGCTGGCAGACATTGTCGATATCGCGAATGACATCGTCGTTCCAGAAGCGCAGGACCGTCCAGCCCAGCGCTTCGAATTTGGCGGTTCTTGCAGCGTCCGATTCCGACGTTTCGGCCCGGCCATGCTGGGAACCATCAAGCTCGACGATCAGCTTTTTGTCCGGGCATGCAAAATCGACGATATGGCCGGCGATAGGCATCTGGCGCCGAAACCCCAGTCCCATCAGCCTGTGTGCCCTGATCTCATTCCAAAGCTTGAGTTCGGCATCGGTCATCACCTTGCGCATCGTGCGCGCATTGCGGCGGCTGTTGGCGGATACCAGATTGTGCGTCATCGCGGTTCGCCCCCCTCTGTCCTGCCGGACATCTCCCCCTCCAGGGGGGAGATCGAATGTCACTTCAGCTTTCGCCAATCACCAGTGCAAAAGAGGAGCCGTCGCGAAGCCGATCTCCTCACGAGAGACCAAGGGGAGATCGAGTCCCGCTTAACCCGCGCTCTGCGGATAGCAAATAATCGACAGATAGCGCATCGGCAGTTTCGTCAGTTGCTCCGGCCCGTGCGGCGCGTCGGCGTCGAAGAACAGGCTGTCGCCGGGCTTCATCGGGTAGAGGTTGCTGCCGTGCCGGTAAACGACCTCGCCTTCGAGCATGTAGAGGAACTCCATGCCCTCATGCTGGAAGGTCGGGAACACATCGGAATCCTCGGTCAGCGTGATCAGATAGGGTTCGACGACGACGCCGCTGGTGTTGGAACCGATATGTCCGAGCAGGTTATACTGGTGGCCGGCGCGGGTGCCGCGGCGCTCGACATCGAGACCTTGGCCGGCCTTGACGAAGACGGCGCTGCGCTCTTCCTCGAAGCGGCGGAAGAAGGCGGTGACCGGAACGCCGAGCGCCCGCGACAGTGCCTGCAAGGTGGTCAGCGACGGCGAGGTGATACCATTCTCGATCTTCGACAGCATGCCGAGCGAAATGTCGGTGGCGACCGCGAGATCAGCCACGGTGATGCCGAGCTTCTTGCGGAAGGCCCGCACCTCGCGGCCGATCGCCACCTCCAGCACTTTTTCGCGCGTGTCGCGAATGGCATGCGGGTTCTGCGTCAGCGGCGCGCGGATGGTCTTGCCGTCGGCCGAGACCTTTGGCAGCGGCTTGGCCGTCGCACCGGCAAGACCAGCCTTGGGATCGGAAACCTTCTTCGCCATGTCGCCCCCGGCACTCCTGGGATTTATTTCACTCTAGGTG
>NZ_RZQI01001154.1:0-1562 GCF_003998335.1 Mesorhizobium sp. M7A.F.Ca.CA.002.05.1.1
ATTATCCATGGCATATCGATCGCCCGCGACGCAAATTCCGGAGCCGCCTCGCTCTACCCGCGGACAACCTGTTGAGGCTCAACACCCAGGTCGGATGGGCAGCCCTACGTTCCCGGCTTCGGCTGGAAACGTCGTCCCCCCGCTCCCCGGCGCCAGATAGCAAAAAGGCCCGGTTACCCGGGCCCTTTATGCTTTTCAAATCTAAAGAAGATTTGGAGCGGGTGAAGCGATTCGAACGCTCGACCCCAACCTTGGCAAGGTTGTGCTCTACCCCTGAGCTACACCCGCTCGCACGGCGCTTGGCCGCAAGCCGGGCCTATATGGCTGAAGAGCGCGGCGATTGCAACAGGGAAATCGCAGGCTTTTTGCGACACGATGCGCGGGGCCGGCAAGCCGCCGGCGGGCGCGTGAGTGGCGGGCGGCGGGGCGCCAGCGCGAAGGGCGGTGCCGCTCACCATGATGTCGCATGACGGTCTTGTGTCGGCTGCCCCATTGGCCGTAAACGGCTGGCTTGAGAAACGGGACGAAACCGATGCCGAAGACCGAAGCCGATTTGATGGCCTTTCTTGCCGAACTCGGCATTGCCACGTCGACGAAGCGCCACCCGCCGCTCTATACCGTCGCCGATTCGCAGGCGCTGCGCGGCGAAATCGCCGGCGGGCACACGAAAAACCTGTTCCTGAAGGACAAGAAGGACAATTTCTTCCTGGTCACCGTCGGCGAGGACGCGGTCGTCGACCTGAAGCAGATCCACCAGGTGATCGGCGCCGCCAGCCGGGTTTCCTTCGGCAAGCCGGAGATGCTGATGGAGCTGCTCGGCGTCACACCGGGCGCCGTCACGGTCTTTGGCGTCATCAACGACACGGCAAACAGGGTCAAGCTCGTGCTCGACAAGGATTTGATGGAGCATGCGGTCATCAATGGGCATCCGCTGACCAATGAGGCGACGACATCGATCGCGGCGCGCGACCTGATCAGATTCGTCGAGGCAACCGGGCACGATGCTGCTATCTTGAAAGTCTCCGTGTGATCGCCACATGGATGGCTTGAGTCAGATGGTCTGAAGCATAGGGCGCCTGGCCGCCGGCCGGCGGCGCCACGGAAGGGTAGAGAGATGAGCGACAACAATCCGTTCGGCGGCTCCTTTGGCGGCAATGGCGGCCAGTACACCACCTCGGTGCAGTATGGTGGAGCCGCGCCGGCGCCGGCGAAAGTCGCGCTTGGCGATGCGCCCGCCGCTCCCGCCGACGTGATCAAGGACACGACGACGGCTGCCTTTGCCGCCGATGTCATCAAGGAATCGCGCCGGCAGCCGGTGCTGGTCGATTTCTGGGCGCCCTGGTGCGGGCCTTGCAAGCAGTTGACGCCGCAGTTGGAGAAGGCGGTCAAGGCCGCCGGCGGCAGGGTCAAGCTGGTGAAGATGAACATCGACGACCATCCCTCGATCGCCGGCCAGCTCGGCATCCAGTCTATCCCGGCGGTCATCGCCTTCTCCAACTGCGGCGTCAACTGCTTGCAAGGCCCGCACCAGGGCGCCCAGAAATCGACCAGCACCGGCCGCC
>NZ_RZQI01001155.1:0-1562 GCF_003998335.1 Mesorhizobium sp. M7A.F.Ca.CA.002.05.1.1
ATCGGCACGCCGGCGCGTCTCTCCGGGGGCGACGGTCATTGCCCCCTTGTCCGTAAAAAGCGCAGTCTCCCGGGCAAGTGCCGCGCCATCGGCATGGTCGTATGCCGCGCCAGCCCTCTCAGCCAGCGCGATCGCCGCCCTCGTGCCGTCTATATCCGTATCAAAGCTGAAAACCGGGCACCGACTTGACGACAGTAGCGACGCGGCATGCGCAGCCGCGCGCTCAATCAGCGCTTCCCGGTTGCCGATCCAAGCAACCGCCATTCGCTAAACTACTTTCTGGTGCCGCCACGATCCTAGACGAAACTGGATTGGCCGTGAACCCCACCTTGCAGCGGATCAGCGAATGTTTTCATACGCTATCAACAAATTCCGACCCTGCTTAGTCATATTTGACGTAAGCGAAGCGTTGATCGGTCAGCGGAGTGCCCTCCAGCGCCCCGCCTTCCTTGGCCGGCTGCCACTGGACAACATCCTCGATCTTTTTCGCCAACTCGAAATCCTTGTCGGTAATGCCTTTCGCCGCGTGGTTCATCAGGCGCACCTCGACCCAGGCATAGGAGGCGGTGATATCGGGATGGTGCCACGCCGCCTCGGCGAGATGGCCAACCGTGTTGATGACCATCAGCGTCGATTTCCAGCTGTGGGTCTTGTATTTGCGCCGGATCCAGCCGTTTTCGTAGCGCCATTTTGGCAGCTCCTTCTCAAGCCGCTCGGCGATCTCGGCTTCCGAATAGACCTTTTCCTTGACTGTCTCGTTCATCTCGACCTCCGCGAATTGCTCGGTCTGTCTACACGCCGGAGCCAGCAAACACGTGGATGCATTCTCTTTGGCTTGCCCCATCGACGAAAACAGTTATCATGGTACCGGGCACCTAAACTTCCATGATGCATCCATGATGCACCCATCGGGGGGCAGATGTCGAATTCTGTTACCATACGAGTGCCCGCTCGCCTGCACCTTGGCTTCCTTGATCTCAATGGCGATGCCGGACGGCGGTTCGGCAGCGTCGGGCTTCCATTGAGCGAACCCGAAACCGTCGTCACCCTGTCGCGGTCCGGCGAAACCATCGTCGAAGGCTCCGAGAGCACCCGCGCCAGCGAGCATCTGTCGACGCTCTGCGCGCATCTCGGCATTCGCGCCCAGCACCATCTGGTGGTCGAGCAGTCGATCCCCAGTCATGCGGGTCTGGGGTCCGGCACGCAGATCGCCCTTGCCGTCGCCTCGGCGTTGCGCACTCTCCATAATTTGCCTCTGGATATCGCCGGCGACGCGGGCCTGCTCGAGCGGGGCGGCCGATCCGGCATCGGCATCGCAAGTTTCGAAGATGGCGGCGTCATAGTCGACGCCGGCAAGAACGACCGCGGCGGAACGCCTCCGGTCGTCGCGCGGCTGCCGTTTCCGGAAGAGTGGCGCGTCATCCTCATCCTCGACCATTCCGGGCATGGACTGCATGGCGCTGCCGAGGTCGCGGCGTTTCGTTCGCTGCCGCCGTTCCCAACGGCAGGCAGCGGGGAGATCTGCCGAAGGGTGCTGATGGGCATTATGCCGGCTTTGGTCG
>NZ_RZQI01001156.1:0-1557 GCF_003998335.1 Mesorhizobium sp. M7A.F.Ca.CA.002.05.1.1
CCATCAGGCAGTTGAAGCTGACCGCGGTCTGGCGGATCAGCGAGGTGCCGTTGATCTGCACCGATGTGGCGCCGGTCATCGTGTAGCTGCCGTCGGCAAGCTTCTGGCCGGTGTCGGTGGCCACGGTCGTGAAGGTACCGCCGGCGAAGGTCGACAGGCCGGTGCCCTTGGCGTCGATCCAGGAGCCCTCGACGCCTTTCGGCGCCGCTGCCATCGGCGGTTCATCAGGGCCGCTGGTCGCACAGGCGGCGAGCATCGTCGCAATGGCACCCGCCACGCTCATCGAAAGAATTTTGCGCGCAATGATCATATGAAAATCCTCTCCTCTCGCATCGGCCCGAAAACCGGAATCGATTTTCGACAAGCACGAGGCGTGCATCCAAGTTTCCAGAGCGACATGCGTCCAGATGAATGCGTGTCGTTGTGGTCCGCATCCCTTCAATCGCCCGATTTCCGGGCGATTGCAAGGCGGTGAGGCAGGTAGGCGGTGCTGCTATCGCACAAGGATGTTGCGGAACTGCCACGGGTCGTTCCGGTCGAGGTCTTCCGGGAACAGGCCGGGGCGGTTATCGAGCGGCGTCCAGTCGGTGTAATAGCCCTTGACCGGTCCGAGATACTGGGACTGCACTTCCAGGCACCGCCTGTAGTCCATCTCGTCGGCTTCGACGATGCCGGCCTCGGGGTTTTCGAGCGCCCAGACCATGCCCGAGAGCACCGCCGAGGTGACCTGCATGCCGGTGGCGTTCTGGTAGGGCGCCAGCTTGCGCGCCTCGGCGAGCGACAGCTGCGAGCCGTACCAGTAGGCATTCTTGTCGTGGCCGTAGAGCAGCACGCCGAGTTCGTCGACGCCGTCGATCAACTCGTTCTCGTCGAGCACATGATGCACCGGCTGAGGCTTGCCGGCGGCGCCGAACATCTCGTCGAGCGACAGCATAGCGTCGTTGCAGGGATGGTAGGCATAGTGGCAGGTCGGGCGGTATTGCACCTTGCCCTTCTTGGAACGCACGGTGAAGAAATCGGCGATCGAGATCGCCTCATTATGCGTCACCAGCAGGCCGTATTGCGCGCCGGGCGTCGGGCACCACGAGCGCACGCGCGTGTTGGCGCCCGGCTGCTCCAGATAGATGGCTGCCTTCGAGCCGTGCTTGTGCTTCTTGGCGTTCTTCGGCATCCATGTCTCGTGTGTGCCCCAGCCAAGTTCCGCGGGCTGCAGGCCCTCGGAGATGAAGCCTTCGACCGACCAGGTGTTCCAGAACACATCCATCGGTTTCGGCTTCTTGGCGCGCTGGGTGTCGCGTTCGGCGATGTGGATGCCCTTGACGCCGGCCTTCTTCATCAGCTTGGCCCAGCCCTCGCGGTCGTCCTGCGCGGGCTCCGAGAACTCCAGGCCAAGATCGGTGGCGAGATTGACCAACGCCTGCTTGACGAACCACGAGACCATGCCTGGATTGGCGCCGCAGGTGGAGACCGCCGTGGCGCCGCCGGGCTTGTCGTGCTTTTCCTTGAGCAGCGACTCGCGCAGCGCGTAATTGGTGCGGCTGGCGTTGTCCGCCTTGG
>NZ_RZQI01001157.1:0-1555 GCF_003998335.1 Mesorhizobium sp. M7A.F.Ca.CA.002.05.1.1
CAGGATCGTCTGGGCCGAGACCTTCGAGCGCAGGCCCGATGACATCTTTTCCGTGCTCGACGACATCGGCAACAGTATCGTCTCCTCGATCTCGGCCGAGATCGAAACCGTCGAGCGCAACCGCGCCATGCTGAAGGCGCCCAACTCGCTCAACGCCTGGGAAGCCTACCATCGCGGCCTCTGGCACATGTACCGCTTCACCCAGGCGGAAAACGAACAGGCGCGGCATTTCTTTGCCCAGGCCTTGCAGCTCGACCCGACCTTTGCCCGCGCCTATGCCGGCCTGTCCTTCACCCACTGGCAGAACGCCTTCCAGCGCTGGGGCGACCGCGACCGCGAAAGCGCGCTGGCCTTCGAGAGCGCCGGACACAGCCTGCTGGTCGACGACCACAATCCGGCCGCGCATTGGGCGATGGGCCGGGCGCTGTGGCTGCGCGGCGAGCAGGACGGCTCGCTGCTCGAACTCGAGCGGGCTGTCGATCTCAGCCCCAACTTCGCGCTTGGCCACTACGCGCTGTCCTTCGTGCATTCGCAGTCGGGCGACCCGCGAGCGGCGATAGGCTCTTCGGATCATTCGCGCCATCTCAGCCCGTTCGACCCGCTGCTGTTCGGCATGCTGGGCGCACGCGCCATGGCGCATGTCCGGCTCGGCCAGTTCGAGGAAGCGGCCGAATGGGCGCTGAAGGCGGCGGCGCGGCCCAACGCCCACGCCATCATACTGGCGATCGCCGCGCACTGCCTGGCGCTGGCCGGACGGCTCGACGAGGCGCGCGGCTTCGCCGCCGCCATTCGCAAGACAAGGCCGGACTATTGCGCCGACGATTTCATCGGCACCTTCCGCTTCGAGCCGGACGCCGTGGCGCTGTTCCGGCAGGGCGCCAGGCTTATCGGGCTGAACTGAAGCCTGGCTCGCCATCTCTGGGATCGCCTGGGAATTTCGCCTCAATTCCGCCGGGTTAACGAAGTCGGAAGGAGTTGTTTAACTGTTTGCGGCTATGTCACCGCGTGGGGGACGACAAAGTGAGTATGATGAGCAACAGCCCCGACAAGCGCAATGAATGGCGCGCCATATTCTACGTGCAAGCTCGCGTTGCCATCCTGTTTGTCCCGGTGGTTGCCAGCCTGCTGATCATAGCGGCGCTTGCCGGCAACGAACGCAAATCCGTTCCCAGCATGATCGACCCGACCGTCACCGGCTCCGTGCGGTAGACCGGCGGTCATCGGCTCTTCGAGATGCTGTCGGAGGCGGGCGCCTGGCGTGCGCTATCGGCGGTTTTCATTTGGCGCTAAAATCATCCGATGGCACTGAATGAGTGGGCCCGAACGATCAAGCGCGATGTGCATGCGCTCTACCTCGCCGCTCGCGATCCCCGAACGCCCTGGTACGCCAAGGCGCTTGCCGTGTGTGTTGCAAGCTATGCCTTGTCGCCAATCGACCTGATCCCCGATTTCATTCCGGTGATCGGCTATCTCGACGACGTCATCCTTGTCCCTTTGGGCGTCCTTGCCGTGGTCAGGATGATACCGCCCGAGGTGATGGCGGAACACAGAAAGA
>NZ_RZQI01001158.1:0-1553 GCF_003998335.1 Mesorhizobium sp. M7A.F.Ca.CA.002.05.1.1
CACACCGACAACGACCTGACCGTATTCGATACCGCGACCAGAACGCTTTTTGCCGGCGATCTCGTGTTCATGGGCTCCTTGCCGACGCTCGACGGATCACTGCTTGGATGGCTCCGCCAGATGGATGCGCTCACCGCGATCGACGCCACGCGCGTCGTTCCAGGTCATGGTCCTGTAACGGCCGACTGGCCACAGGCGCTGGCGGGGGAGCGACGCTATTTCGAGATTCTGGCGCGCGATATCCGAAAGGCGATCGCCGACGGAACGCCGCTGCGCGAAGCAGTCAAAACCGCTGGCGAAACCGAACGGGATAATTGGCACCTGTTCGACGACTACAACCAGCGCAACGCAACGGCCGCATTTGCCGAACTCGAGTGGGAATAGACGATGCCGACATGCGTCCAGCAGCTGTAAGGCACGGCGATTTGCCAAGGCGTCGCCAAAGGCTTATCCTCAACGCCAGCCTGGGCACCACCTCTCTGCATTGGTGGAGGCATCGAAATGCAAAATCACCCTTACTCGAGCCGGCAGCTCGCTTTGCCGCTCGCATCCGTTTTTGTCGCGATCATCTTGGCCATCGGCACGCTGCTCGGTTCCTCCGGAACCGCCAGCGCACAGCAAACAACCGCGTCCTCGGACAGAATCTGGCATGACTTGAAGGGCGACGTGTTCGGCGATCGGGCAATTCTGGTCGATACCGGCGTCGTCAGGATCGAAGCGCCGAAGCGGGCGCAGGATGCCGCCATCGTGCCCGTGGACATCTATCTCGATCCAGCCAAGGCGCCGGACGGCATCAAATCCGTTACCTTGATCATCGATGCCAACCCTGCACCGGTGGCGGCAACGTTCCAGCTCGGCAAGGATGCCGGCGTGACGCATCTGTCGACGCGCGTGCGCGTCAACGACTATTCCTATCTGCGTGCCATCGCTGAGACGCAGAGCGGCCAGCTCCATATGATGCAGACCTTCGTCAAGGCATCAGGCGGATGCTCCGCCCCTGCGGTCAAGAACCAGGACGAGGCCAACGCGACGATGGGTCAGATGAAGCTGCGCCAGTTCCCGCCCAAAGAGACGATGACCAAGACTGAGGAACTGCAGTTGATGATCCGGCACCCTAACAATTCGGGCCTGCAGCGGGATCCGCTGACCCAGTATTTCATACCGGCGCATTTTGTTCAGAAACTGTCGATCTCGCAAGCCGGCCGGCCGATCCTCTCCATGGAAGGTGGAATATCGATTTCGGAAGACCCCAATTTCCGGTTCGATTTCACCGTGCATGGCAACGGCGAAATCCAGGTGGAAGCGACCGACACGGATGGCAAAACATTCCGCAATCAGTGGCCCCTGGAGACAGCAGGTCTCTAAAGTATCCCTCTTGCGCCGTAATGCCGGATGCTTGCCAGCTCGATCCCCGAAGTGAAGCTCATTTCGGGAGGATCATGTCCAGGCAAAGGATGGAACTCCATCCGGCTTGCGGAGGGAGCAGGCTCTAAAAGCAGCGCACGTCGGCTTCCGACTGCGCGCGCTTCAATTCGGTACGGGCGGCCTTCGCC
>NZ_RZQI01001159.1:0-1549 GCF_003998335.1 Mesorhizobium sp. M7A.F.Ca.CA.002.05.1.1
ATGCCGCGCGCGTCGAGGCGCATCTGCGCGCCGTCGGCCTGCCCTGGCGGATAGCCGACATATCGGGCGATCTGCCTGACGCCGAGGCGCTGCTGGCCTTTATCACCCAGGACAAGAAGGTGTCGCGCGGCGCGCTGACCTTCATCCTGACGCGCGGCATCGGCCAGGCCTTCATCGCCAAGGACGTGCCGGCCTCGGAAGTGCTGTCGTTCCTCAGGGAGAATCACCCAAAGGAAAGCGACCGGAGATGAACGAGCCCGGCTGGATCGTCGTTGCCGTCCTTGCCATCCTCATCGTGCTGCTTGTTGCCGTGCGCACGCGCCTGCTTGCCATGTCCGGATACGAGCTTTCGCGCATCGAGCCGCAGCGTTCCAGCCAGGACGAATTGCGCGGCGCGGTCGACGATTTCCGCCGCGACGGCCAGGTGGTGCGCGAGGATCGCGACCGCGTCGGCGGCCTGTTCGATCTCGCCGAACTCGAAGTCTCCGACATCATGGTCCACCGCACCAACATGCGCTCGGTCAATGCCGACAATGCGCCGGAAGCGGTGGTGCGCGAGATCTTGCAAAGCCCGCACACCCGCATGCCGCTGTGGAAAGGCTCGCTCGACAACATCGTCGGCGTGCTGCATGCAAAGGATCTGCTGCGCGCCTTGAACGAAGTCGGCAACGACTTCTCCAGGATCGATGTGATGAAGATCGCCTCGAAACCATGGTTCGTGCCCGACACGACAACCTTGCAGGAACAGCTCAACGCCTTCCTTCGCCGCAAAGCGCATTTCGCCGTCGTCGTCGACGAATATGGCGAGGTCGAAGGACTGGTGACGCTGGAGGACATTATCGAGGAGATCGTCGGCGAGATCGCCGACGAGCATGATGTCGACATACAGGGCGTCAAGCAGGAGGCCGACGGCTCCGTGGTCGTCGACGGTACGGTGCCGATCCGTGACCTCAACCGGGCTCTCGACTGGAACCTGCCGGATGAGGAGGCCACCACCATTGCCGGCCTCGTCATCCACGAGACGCAATCGATCCCCGAGGAGAAGCAGGCTTTTACGTTCCACGGCAAGCGCTTCATCGTCATGAAACGCGACAAGAACCGGATCGCAAGGCTGAGGATCAGGCCAGCCGGCGACACCTGATACGCGCAGGGAGGCCGGGGCACGTCATCCGGCGATCTGGCTGGTCGAGCGTTCGTGGATCGTCGCGCCGGTCTCGGCATCCATGGCCGCCAGGCTGACTTCATAACCCCAAAGCCTGCGGATGTGACGAAGCGTGGCGTCGCGGCTGGCATCCTCGAGAAGGATGCCGTCATTGACCTTGTGCTGCAGGCGCAAATGGCGGTCGCCGAGCAGATCGACATCCACCACCTGAATGTCCGGTCGGTTTGCGCCGAGGTCATAGCTGTTGGCGAGCGTGGCGCGTATCTTGGCGTAGCCGCGCTCGTCGTGGATCGAGGCGACCAGGCAATGCGGTTGGTCGGCAGCGTCGCCAAGCACAAAAAACCGCCATTTCCGGATCAAGGCCGGACTGAGGTACTGGCGGATAAA
>NZ_RZQI01001160.1:0-1549 GCF_003998335.1 Mesorhizobium sp. M7A.F.Ca.CA.002.05.1.1
GCTGCCCGGCATCCGGCTTGAAATAGAATTCGGCGCCAACATCGTTGACCAGCGGCCAGTCCGATATGTCGACCCCTGCGGGCGATGGAATGTTGAAGGCGGTGCGGCGTTTCGGCTGCAGGCCGACCGGGCGCACCCCTGCCATGATGGCGACCTCGTCGCCCCAGGCGCCGGCTGCATTGACGAGCATTGGCGCGCGAAAGGTCCCCGCCCGCGTCTCGACCCGCCACTGGCCGCCCTGCCGGTCGATCGCCGTCACGCCGGCATTGGTGACGATGCGCGCGCCGCGCGCGCGGGCGCCGCGCAGATAACCTTGGTGCAGGCCGTTGACGTCGATGTCCATCGAATGCGGTTCGATATAGGCGCCGGCGAGATACTCCGCGCGCAGCACCGGTACGCTGGCGATCGCTTCGGCCGGCGTCATGGCGACGATGGAGGGCACAAGCCCCTGCGCGGCCGCCAGATCCTCCCGCAGGAGATCGATCTGATCGGCGCGCGCCACGGTGATCATGCCGCGCTTGCCAAGCAGCGGATACTCGGAGAATCCAGCTGGCGGTTCGGTCAGGAAAGACCGGCTGGCAAGCACAATACGCCGGATGACGCCGTTGCCGTAATTTTCGGTAAAGCTTGCCGCCGAGCGTCCGGTCGTGTGGTAGCCGCAATGGCTTTCCCGCTCGAGCAGCACCACCTTTGCGGAGTGGGATATCTCGAAGGCCGCACCGGCACCGGCCATGCCGCCGCCGATAATGATGACGTCCGTTTCCTCGGCGGCATTCATCTCAACCCATCCTTCAACATGATTGCCCGGCCTTCGCGCGGCACGGCAGGCGGCTCACCCAGGCGTCCGCGCCGCGCGCGGTCGCGAGCGCCGCGCCCCTCGGCCAGATTCTCCGCCAGCGAATTCTGCGCGGCGCAATCTGCAAGGGCGAGATCGGTGACAAAAGGCACCGGCCTGCCGGCGATCGCCATGCCTTTCAGCCGCGCCCAGACGGCGCGCCGCTTGCGCACCTGGTGCGACTGCAACTCGCTGATTTCGGCAATGCCGGTCTCGCGCTTGATCTCCAGAGCGCCGGCGTCGACGGCCGCATCGAACAGTTCGAGGCCGCGCCCGGTACGCACGATGATGCTGTTGAGCAGCTCATCCTCGACCGCCGGCCCACCATTCAGCCAGGCGTCATGAACCGCGATATCCGCCACCTGGCCGATCGCGTCCGGACAGATCTTGCAGCGCGGCTGGGTCATCCATTTGTCCTCGTCCTCCCACAACTGCCGATAGGTGAGTTCGAAGGCGCGGCCGTCCCTGGTTTCGATCCGGTTGAGGCCGGGATTGCCATGGCCGCGATAGCGAAAAAGCGTGAGCTCGTCCTCGCAGAGGCCGAAACGCCGCAACACCTGTTCCGATTTCGAAAGGTCCGATGCGCCGCCGCAAACGAAGGCCAGGGCATAGCGCATATATCGGTCGACGCGCGGATCGAGCCGCGCCAAATTGCGCACGGCGGTGATATCGCAAGGCTTGGCGATCAGCGCGAAGGGCTGGCCGCGATCAAGG
>NZ_RZQI01000115.1:0-10742 GCF_003998335.1 Mesorhizobium sp. M7A.F.Ca.CA.002.05.1.1
GTACCTGCCGCGCTGGGCGCGTGCGCCGCATGACTGGGCAGGCCGCGGCAAGATCGTGGCGAAACTCGGCAGGCTGCGCGATGTCTTCACCGAGGCGACCGGCCGATCGCGTTATGGCTGGTGGTGGACGATCGCCAATTGGTCGCTGAAGCTCACTGTGCAGGGATGGTTGCTGGCAATGCTACTGGGGACATCCTTTTCGACCGCCTTTCCAGGCGTCGTCGGGGCCGAAGGCGCCGCCATACTACCGGTGCAAGGCGTCGCCGGCTTCGGCACCTACGAAGCGGGTGCAGCGGCGGCGCTGCTCACCTCCGGCATTGCCATGAAGAGCGGCCTTCAGGCAGCGCTGGCATTGCATCTGTTCATCTTCTGCTCGGCAATCGCCACGGGTGCGATCGCCTGGCTGTTTCCCTCGAAATCGACACTGCCGGGGAACCCGGCCGTCGGCCCTGCAAGGAAGCCATCCCTATGAGCGTATTGCCCATCCCTGCTTCGGGACTGCCTGACGGCGCGGTGATGCCGGACCATACACTGTCCATCGTCGTGCCCATGTACAACGAGGCCGAGAACGTCGAACCGCTGCTGGTGCGGATTCACCAGGCGATGGAACGCTACGGCCAGCCGTGGGAGGTCGTGCTGGTCGATGACGGCAGCACCGACGCGACGGTGAGCGAGATCAGGCGCCTGGCGGCGCATTACGGCCCGCATGTGCATGCGGTCGAGCTGGTGCGCAACTACAAGCAAACCGCCGCGATGCAGGCCGGTATCGACGCAGCGCGCGGCGACGTCATCGCCACGATCGACGGCGACCTGCAAAATGATCCCTACGACATTCCGCGTATGGTCTACCGCCTGTTGAGCGAGGATCTCGACCTGGTGGTGGGCTGGCGCAAGGATCGCCAGGAAGGTTTTTTCATGCGCAGGCTGCCCTCGCGCATCGCCAACGCGCTGATCGCGCGCGTCACCGGGGTGCGCCTCAAGGACTATGGCTGCAGCCTCAAGGTCTATCGCGGCAACGTCATCCGCAGCGTCAAGCTCTATGGCGAGATGCACCGCTTCATCCCGGCATGGCTGGCCACGGTGACGACCCCCAGACGCATCGCGCAGGAAGTGGTGACGCATCACGCCCGCATCCATGGCCAATCCAAATACGGCATTTCGCGCACCTTCAGGGTCGTGCTCGATCTGGTCTTCATGTACTTCTTCATGCGTTATCGCACGCGGCCCGGGCACTTCTTCGGCGGCATCGGCATCGTGCTTGGCGCTCTGGGTTCGCTGATCCTTGCCTACCTGCTTTGCCTGAAGCTGCTTTTCGCCGAAGACATTGGAACGCGACCGATGCTGTTCACCGGCTTCTTCCTGCTCATCGCCGGGGTGCAGATGGTGACGTCGGGCGTACTGGCTGAAATGCTGGCACGGGTCTATCACGAAGCGAATGGAGCATCGGCCTATGTCGCGCGGCCACAGCCGGCGCGCAGTGACAATGACGGCTGGCTCCGCCCGAGCCGGCCATCATGAGGTGATCGGGACGCCATCGAGGCTCTCCGTCCCCAGCGTTGACCGGGGCAGTGGCTTCATCGATAGCTTGCTGGGAGGGATTTTGGTTTCAGGCCGACGGCGGACTGGCAGGGTTCATTGATCCCAGGAATGGCGGCCTGAGGGCAAGAGGCAAGGCGCAACGTCTGCGCCAACCTCTCGCCCTCGACTCGCGCCCCCTGGCGAATACAAGAGCGGCGGATCCTTCATTCAAATCGCGCCGCCACTTTTAGGTCTGATGGTCTAGTAGCGCGAACGGCAGCTGGCGCGCTGGCCGAAACCGCTCGGGCCACAAATCCAAGGCGAACGGCCAAGGAACGGGCCGCCATTGCCCAGACGGTAGGAGACCTTCACCGGCGCCGGCCTTCCGACCCGCTGCGGCCGCACGAAGGCCGCATAGGCCTCCTCCCTCGTACGCGTCACCATGGTCGTCTGTGTGAGCGGCTTGCGGTTGAACAGATGCAGCCGCTTCTTCTTGACGTCGTGCACCTTCTTGCCGAGCGTATGCACCACGGACTTTGTGCCGATCGAGCTGGTCTTGGTCGCGTCCTTGCTCTGGCAACCTGAGAGTATCGAGATCAATGCAACGGCGGCAAATGCACAAGCATATTTCGCGCCGATCCTTGCCCTTCTTTCCATACCTTTGTTCATCATTGTCCCCTACCACGAATATAATTCGTTGCAGCGCGGAGATCTATTTGCTTTTTTGGCTTCCGCGCCACGCGAGCAGCCTATCGCCGCTCACATCATGGATTGTATATTAGGGGAAACTTATTAAAGATCATGCAAACGACACGATGAACGCGGCCTTTCGGCAATCGATCGGATATAATTAAAGTTTGATCTTTGGGCTCGTGCCTGCAGCCGTCCAGAGTGCCGGCCCGCTACGCGGACGCCTCCAGCATTCAGCGCCGCGTTTCCCAACCTGGATCGAAGTAGAAATTGCGGCCACCGATGTTGCCCTGGCCGGCGCCGGAAACCACATAGGCGATGCGCACGATGCGCAGGCCACCGGCGCCCTGCTGCAGTCCGTAGACGCCTTCCATGCCGCGATCGTAGAAGCCCGCGGCGGGCACGATCAGCGCCAGCACGGCAAGCGACCCCTGAAAGGCGACTTTCGCCGCATTGGCGCGCAACGGAATCCTGTTTTCGATGACGTGCCTTACGACAATCACAACAACCAGCAGCCCGTAGAGGAAGGCGTTGAAGGCGGCGAACCAGTAGAAGCCGGTGGCATCGAAGGGGTGCTCAACGAGCAGGACAGGCAGTGCCGCGCCGATGGCCAGCGCCACATAGGGAGTGAGGGCGCGAGCCGGCAGAAGGTGCTTGGGGCCGCTGCCCTTGGGCGTGACGCGGAAATCGACGAATGATTTGGTCAGATAGTCGCGGATCGACGACAACGTGCCGGCCAGCACCCAAGGCCAACGCGCGAAGAAGAGGAACAGCGTGCCTTCCCAGCTGATCGTCTTGGCCGTCATCGGGCGCGAGAGGCCGAACGCCTTCAGCAGCATCACCAGGCCAACCAGCGCGACCGCGTTCGGCAGATAGTAGAACAAAAAGTCGAGATACATGACATTGGCGAAGTTGCGCCCGGTAGACAGCGCATAGACCGGCATGACGTACATCAGCAACGCAAAGACGGCGAACAGCGGATACCAGAGCTGGCAAAAGAGGAATTGGAATCTCAGCCGCGGCGACAGCTTTGGGAGATAGCTCGGCGAATATTCGAGCAGGATCGTCATCAGACTGCGCGACCACTGGAATTCCTGGGTGATGAGGTCGGCGAAGGTCTGCGGGCCATCGCCATGGGCGATGGCGTCGAGCGCATGCACGCCGTGCCATCCGGCCGCGTTGATCAACATGGAGGTGGAGTGATCTTCCGCCAGTTCAGGACCGAGACCGCCCGCCTGCTTCAGCGCCTTGGTCCGCACGGCATAATGCGAGCCGATGCAGAGCGGAGCTCCACCGCCCGTATGGCCGGACTGCAGCGGTCCGTGAAACATCCCTTCCGGAAACAGCCTGCCGCGCGCCGCCCAACTCTCGGCGGCGTTGTTGTCGCAGATGCTCGGCGCCGAGACATAGCCAACCGAGGGATCGGCGAAGGGAAACAGGATCTCCCTCAGATAGGTTGGCGTCGGTACATGGTCCGCATCCATCTGGGCGACGAAATCGTAACGCTCGTAGCCATAGTGGTCGTAGAAGAACGCCAAATTGCCTTCCTTGCAGCGCGTCCGGCGTGGCCATGTCGTGCGGTGATAGTCTTGCCTGCCGCGCCGCGTCGAAATCATCACGCCGTGAGCGTCGCACCAGCGAACTGTCTCTTCGGAGGGATCCTCGTCGGCCAGCCAGGTATCGTGCGGGTAATCCTGTGCCAGCATCGCTTCGAGCGTGCGCGCAACGACGGCAAACGGTTCGGAGGGGGCCTTGGTGACCACCATCGCGACCCGCGAACGCTTCGGGATCGTGTGAAGCTTGGACGGTTTTTTCGACGCATGCACGTTCAATAGAAAGTACAACGGCATGAGCGTGAGCCATACCAGGATGAGTGTTGCGAACGTGTATGGCCCGAGATGTTCGACATGCTCCGGCTTCAGCCACCAGATCCAGAAAAACCCAAGTGTGCAGAACCAGAAAGCCAGCGCCAGTCTCAGGATCCATTGCTGAAAGGCCGACAGCACGGGCACCAGAAAGGGTCCCTTCTGCGCAGTGACTGCCAGAGCCGCCTCAGATCGATGCGCCCGTCGGCTCTTATGGCCGACGACGCCATCATGCACGGAAGCACTCATACACTTACTCGCCCGCCACTTTGGGCTTCCGCCGACAAGGTGGCTGGAAGCTCCCAAAATCCCAGGATAGAATTAGCTAATGCTTTCTTAGCGTCAACTAAATTAATTGTTTGTTGAATATGATTCTTGAGATTTGGTTAACCTAATGCGTATCGGGGGAGGAATAGCCGCTACCGAGCAGTCAGTCTGGCGGCGAGCCGGCAAACTCTTCGGTGCTGGAAATTCACCGACGGGTCGAGGCAGTCGGAGGGGATCCGGCCAAAGCCGTTAACCATGTTGCGGTCGTCAAGGTTAAGCAACCGTTAATTGTGCTTGACTCTTGGCCCTGACCGGCTCTTAAATTAGCCAGGGATGATATATCGGGATTTTGACGCGAATTTGTGAGTATCGCGGCGAACTTTCTCTCGAACGCCCCCCTGTATAGGGGCTTGAGAGGTAATTTTGGGTGGCTCTGTGCCAGGTTCGCACATCCGCCAATGGGGTCGCTCCGAAATCCCGCAGATTCTGCCAAATAGAGCCGATCGGTTTTTGGGTAGTCGTGTCGATCAGGCATCGATGCGCACGGGCGAAGCCTTAACTTCCGAAAGTGGTTGGGGCCATGGGAGATCGACATGAAATACTCCACAGTAAAAGCACTCGCAATCGCGCTGGCATTGGGCGGAAGCGCCGCGTTCCCCACGGCAGGAGGCGCTGGCTCGGTAGCCGCGACGGACCCCTTCCAAACGAGCAGCGCCGCCTCGGCGTTCGGATCCTATGATCCCTACGGCGACTTCAGCGCCGACAAGAGTGCCAGCATCGAAGAGCTGTTCCTGCCTTGGGAAGACGTCGACCTGTCGACGCTGCCGCTTGCCGACGCCTATGCGCTGCAACGCGGACGTTCGCTGCTGATTACGGTTGAGCCGTGGACCTGGTCGAAGGACTGGCGCATCACCCCGCCCGAATTGCGCGACGGCATTTTGAGCGGCAAATATGACGCCAACATGCAGGCAATCTGCGGCCTGGTGGGACAGATGAAGAGCCCGGTGACCATTCGCTGGGCTCAGGAAATGGAAGACAAGAACGGCCGCTTCACTTGGGCCAACTGGGCTCCCAAGGACTGGATCTCCGCTTACAAGCGCGAGGTGGATATCTGCCGCAAGGCTGCCCCCGCCGCCAAGTATATGTGGTCGCCCAAGGGCGAAGAGGGTCTGGAAAAATACTACCCCGGCGACGACTATGTCGACGTCATCGGCCTGTCGGTGTTCGGTCTGCAGAAAAAGGACAATGACGAGGCCGGTCATGACCGTACCTTCGCTGAGCTGCTGAAGCCCGGCTATGACCGCGTTGCAGTGTTCAACAAGCCGATCGTCGTTGCGGAACTCGGCTATGTCGGAAAGCAGGACTATGTCTCGAAATGGCAGGAAGATTCCCGCAAATCCTACGCGGAGTTCCCGGCGCTGACTTCGGTCGTCTACTTCAACCAGAAGGAAGTGTGGCCGTGGCTGGGTGGCTATGGTCTGCCCGACTGGAGGGTGACCCAGCACGTCCTGCCGTAGACGCATCGTGCTGATCGATCTCGACGCGATCGGGATCGATTTCCAATCTCCTTGTTTGATCATGATCCATCTCGAACCAGCGGTTCGGGATGAGGGTTGAGGCGTGGCGTAAATCAGTCTGTGGAGAAGTTTCGTGAAACGGGTAGTGGGAAATTATCTCGGAGCGGCATTCGCCTGCTCCGTTCTTGTTCTTGCCTTTCAGGTTCCTGCGACGGCCAAGACGGCGACAAGGATCGCCGAGCAGGCGCAAAAAGCCACAGTCGTTCCTGACGAAGGCGTCTACCAGATTTATCAGAACCATTCGTGGCTGTGGGGCAAGAAGGGCGCCGGGTTCTTTGCCGTCAAGCAGAGGCAGTTCGATGCCTGGACTCACGACAAGGGCAAGTCGGGCTATGGCGACGGCATGTGGTTCATTCCCGGCGGCGGCAAGCTCTGCTACCGCGCGCAATGGCATGGCTCCTGGGGGGTGAAGGGCTCGATGACCTGCTTCGAGCATCGCCAAGTGGGCAAGGTTATCTACAAGCGTAAATCGCCTGATGGCGAATGGTACGTTTTCAAGAGCTCGCGTCGAAACCGGTCGGACGAGTCGATGAAATTGAAATACGGCGACTACGTCACAACGAAAATGAACCGGATCAAGGCCAAGCAGTAGATATTGTCGTGACACGCCACAGGTCAAGCATGTCGCCTGACGTTCAGGCGACCTGCCTTAAGCCTTGCGCTCCCAGCGGCGATCTGGCGTCTGTTGCCAGTAGGTGACGGCGTGGCCAGCGCTCTTCATCACCTTCCAGTGCCCTCGCGCCGCCTCGAGTTGGGCGGCATCGTGGCCATCGAACAGGAACACCGCGCGCTCGTAGCCGCCAAGGTCAGGCGGCACCGCACCGTCGACCAGGAACCTAATCTTGGCGTCGTTGGGATTGCCGTCGCCGGTGGTCAACAGAATCGGCTGTTCACCGGGATGAGCCTCACGATCGGTTGCGTGCGCCAGGAACGAATCGTCGCGGAAGGTCCACAGATGCTGGTCGAGCGCATCGCGGCGTTCCTCCGTGCCTGTCTGCACCACGGCGCGCCAGCCACGGTCGACGCTGCGTTCCAGGAGGCCTGGCAGCGCATCCTCCAGCGTCGATTCGGTCAGGTGGTAGAACAGGACGTCGGCCATCGCTTCAGCCTATAGTGATTGAACCCGTTCACTGCTCATAATTATCGCGCACCAGCCGGTCGAGCAGCCTGACGCCGAAACCGGAACCCCAGGACTGGTTGATCTCGTTCGACGGCGCCCCCATCGCCGTGCCGGCAATGTCGAGATGAGCCCATGGCGTATCCTTGACGAAGCGCTGCAGAAACTGCGCCGCAATGGTGGCGCCGCCAAAACGGCCGCCGATGTTCTTCATGTCGGCGTTCTTGGAATCGATGAGCTTGTCGTATTCGGCACCGAGCGGCATGCGCCACAGCCGTTCCTGCGTCGCCTGCCCCGCCGCCGACAACTTTTCGGCCAGCTCGTCATTGTTGGAAAACAGGCCGGCATAATGTTGGCCGAGCGCCACCATAATGGCGCCGGTCAGCGTCGCCAGATTGACCATGAATTTCGGCTGGAAGCGGTCGTTGCAGTACCACAACGCATCGGCCAGCACGAGGCGGCCCTCGGCATCGGTATTGAGCACCTCGATGGTCTGGCCCGACATCGAAGTGACGATATCACCGGGACGCTGGGCATGACCGTCGACGGCATTTTCGACCAGTCCGATGATACCGACGACATTGGCTTTCGCCTTGCGGGCCGCCAGCGCATGCATCAGGCCGGTGACGGCGGCGGCACCGCCCATGTCGCCCTTCATATCCTCCATGCCCGAGGCCGGCTTTATGGAATTGCCGCCGGTGTCGAAAGTGACGCCCTTGCCGACGAAGGCGATCGGGCTGTCCTTCGGCTTGCCGCCGTTCCACTGCATGATCGCCATGCGGGCGCCGCGCGGCGAGCCTTGCGCGACACCGAGCAGCGAGCCCATGCCGAGCTTCTTCATTTCCTTCTCAGCCAATATCTCGACCTTGACGCCTAGCGCCTCGAGTTCCTTGGCGCGGGCAGCGAACTCGACCGGCCCAAGCACGTTTGCCGGTTCGTTGACGAGGTCGCGCGCCAGCAGGACGCCGTCTATCACCGCCTCGGCATCGGCGAAGGCCTTCTTCGCAGCGGCCGGATCGGCGGTGTGGATGGTCACCTTGACCGACTTCTTCGGCTCTGCCTTGCTGTCGTCCTTGTCCTTCCTGGTCTTGTACTTATCGAAGGAATAGCTGCGCAGGAGAATGCCCGCGGCAAGGTTTGCCGCGTCCTTCGCACTCGGCGAAGCGCCGGCCACATTGAGGACCACCGCCACTTCGGTCGCCTTGCGCAGCGACGCGGCAACGGTGCCGCCAAGCTTCAGCCACGCATATTCGTCCAGTCCCGACACCTTGCCGGTGCCTATCGCCACCAGTCTGTCGAGCGACGCTCCCTGCGGCGCCAGAACTTCCACCGTACTGGCGAACTTGCCCATGAACTCAGCCACGGGAAAGGCCCGCTCCAATGTCTTGCCGGGATCGCCGGCCTTGGCGACGTCGCTCAGGCCGCCCTCATCCGCCGCGAACACGAAGACAGTGCCCTTCTTGTTTACCGCGCTCTGGGACCCGGAAAATTTGGCGAAGGCGATCGACGGTCTTTGATTCATCATGTCCTGCTTTCAGGGAATGCGCGACTTTTGGGGAAGCGGTTCGAAACGATGCGCGACATTTGGTCGTTTTCCGGCATTTGGCAAGACTTTGCCGAATTGGCATCCCATATGACCTATGGAATCGATGACGATTCGTCGCGGCACGGCCCCGCTTTTTGCCGCAACCTGTTGTTAACCATCGATGTTCGCCCTTTCTTATCTATTCCCGCCGACACTCCGCCCAGCCGGGGGGCGTAATGTGGGACAGAACCCGGATCGACCATCTGATGGAGCCAGTTGTGCAGGCGCTGCCGGACAGCTACCTTGTTCGGTGGCATGATGCCGTTCGAAAAAATCGAGAAAAGCCTTCATGAAGGTCGTTGAACGCTACATCATGCGCCGCGCTTTCGTGGTCTTCATGGCCGCTCTTGTGTGGACGCTGGCGATCGTGTGGACGACACAGGTGCTGGCAAAGATCGATCTGGTGACAGACAGCGGCCAGTCGGCGTTGACCTTCTTCGAAGTCGCCGCCCTCATCCTTCCGTCCATCATCCCGATCGTGGTGCCTTTTGCGCTGGTGGTGGCAGTCGCACAGACACTCAGTGTGATGAATTCGGATTCCGAACTCGCCGTCGTCAACGCCGCGGGGGCCTCGCGCTGGACGATCGTACGGCCGATCATGTTGCTGGCGCTCGCCGCCGCCGTTTTTTCCTTTGCCGTCGACAACGGCATCGACCCTTACGCACGGCAGAAGAACCGGGCACTGGTGGCCTCGTCGCGCGCGGATCTGTTGTCGCTGATCATCCAGGAAGGCACCTTCCGCAAGATTGACGACGGGCTGTTCCTGCAGATCGGTGAGCGCCTTCCCGACAATCGGCTGGGTGGCATTTTCGTCGCCGATTCGCGCGAGGAAGGCGTCAACCTCGTCTACTACGCCAAGACCGGCAGCATCGTCGAACGCGGCGGTGAAAAGGTGCTGATGATGAATGACGGCGTCATCCATCGCAAAACGCTGACCGGCGATCTCTCCGTCATCCGCTTTACCTCCTATGCCTTCGACATGTCGGCCTTCATGGCGGCGGCTTCGGCGGTGACGCTCCTGCCCAAGGACCAGACGACGCAGTACCTGCTCAACCCGGGCGCCAACGACAAGTACTATCAGCAGAACCCCTACGAATACCGGGCCGAGGTCAACCAACGGTTCTCGGAATGGACCTATTCCATGGTTTTCGCGCTGATCGCGCTTGCGGTCGCCGGGGATGCGCGCTCGCACCGCGAGGCGCGCGTCAATCCGCTGATCACGGCGATCACGATATCGCTGTTCGTGCGTTGGCTGGGCTTTTTTGCCGCCAGCAAGGCGGATGAGGTCCCGCAATATGCGTATATGGTCTATGGCGTGCCGATCGTGGCTTCCGCGGTGGCGATCTGGTTCATCGTCTCCAACCGAACACTGGAACTGCCGGTGACCTGGGCGGACTGGATGACAAACTTCGCCACGCGCATCGCTGACAGCTGGAATGCTTTCAAATTGCGTTTGTCCAGGCGCGGCGCATCAGGGCAAGGGGTCGGCTGATGGGCTGGACACTGGGCCGCTACTTCTTCTTCCGCTATGTGACGATCACCATCTGGTTCTTCATCGGCCTCCTGGCATTGGTGTTCCTGATCGACTTCACCGAGCTGTCCGGCCGCACCACCGGCCTGCCCGGCTTCACCTACGGCACGGCGGTAGCCATTTCAGGCCTCCGTATGCCGATGATCATGCTGCAGACGGTGCCGTTCGTCGGTCTCTTCTCGGCGATGGCGACGCTGGTGTCGCTGAACCGGCGCTACGAGTTGGTCATCGCGCGTTCCGCCGGTGTTTCCGCCTGGCAGTTCCTCTTGCCCTGCTGCATCGGAGCCTTGCTGTTCGGCGTCCTGTCGGTTGGTGTCATCAATCCGCTCGCCGCGCACGCATTCTCCTGGTCGGAGCAGATCGAAACCCAGCTGCGTTCCGGCAAATCGAATACGGTCTCGGCCGATGCCGCGCCCTGGATCCGGCAGAAAACCAGTTCGGGCGACACCATCATCGGTGCGCGGGCCATCCTGAACCAGGGCCTGGAAATGGCCGATGTCGTATTTTTCATTCTCGACCCGCAAGGCAACATCGTCGAGCGCAAGGACGCCGCCCGTGCCTTCCTGCGCGACGGCTATTGGGAATTGCAGGA
>NZ_RZQI01001161.1:0-1548 GCF_003998335.1 Mesorhizobium sp. M7A.F.Ca.CA.002.05.1.1
AATCAGCGGCGTGTCGCCCACATCATCGCCGACGCCATCTATGAGCGGCTGACCGGCGAAAAAGGCTATTTCGACACCCGCGTCGTCTTCATCGACGAATCCGGCGCCAAGAATGCGCGCAAGAAGCGCCTCGCGATCATGGACCAGGACGGCGCCAACGTTCGCTATCTCTCGGACGGCAGGTCGATCGTGCTGACGCCGCGTTTCTCGCCGAACCGGCAGGAAATCACCTACATGTCCTATGAAAGCGGCCAGCCGCGGGTCTACCTGCTGCAGATCGAAACGGGGCAGCGCGAACTGGTCGGCAACTTTCCGGGCATGACCTTTGCGCCGCGCTTTTCGCCCGACGGCCAGAAGGTGATCATGAGCCTGCTGCGCGACGACGGCAATTCCAACATCTTCGCCATGGACCTGCGCAGCCGCTCGACGACGAGGCTGACCAACTCGACCGCCATCGACACCTCGCCGTCCTATTCGCCCGACGGCAGCAAGGCGGTGTTCACCTCCGACCGTGGCGGCCGCGCGCAGATCTACGTGATGGGAGCCGACGGCTCGGGCCAGACCCGCATTTCCTTTGGCGACGGCGTCTATTCGACGCCGGTATGGTCGCCGCGCGGCGACCTCATCGCTTTCACCAAGCAGACCGGCGGCGAATTCCAGATCGGCGTCATGAAGACCGATGGATCGGGCGAGCGCATCCTGTCCTCCGGCTTCCAGCAGGAGGGACCGACCTGGGCACCGAACGGCCGCGTGCTGATGTTCTTCCGCGATTCCGCCGGCGGGCCCAAACTGGTTTCGGTCGATCTGACCGGACGCAACGAACAATCGATCCCGACGGCGAACTTCGCTTCCGACCCGGCCTGGTCGCCGCTGCTTGAATAGAGGAACTGGGGAACTGAAGAACTGAAGAATGGAGAAGGCGGGCGGCTACATTAATCGCGCGAAGGATCTAGAGGTATATAAGCGCGCTTATGTGGTTTCTCTTGACGTCCATAAAGCTCGCTTTCCCGAAAATGGAGCAATACGCACTGGCTGATCAGTTGCGTCGCTCCAGCAAAGGAATCTGCGCCAATTTGGCTGAAGGATTTGCCAAGCAGACTCACTCCAAACCCGAATTCGCGCGGTTCATTTCGATGGCAATGGGGTCATGCAGCGAGGTGGAGACGTGGATTTCCTATGCGTTCGACCTTGGATACATCAGCCAGACACAACACGACGATTGGCTGCGATCCTATGCCCATATCTACGGCATGCTGATCAATCTGAGAGAAAAGCTGAAGTGAATTCTCTCTTCAGTTCCTCAATTCCCCAACTCTTCAATTCCTCATTTCCATCTCTTTGTCGCGTTTTGGCCGTATTTACGCCTAGGGTCCGCGTGAAATGTGGCTTCAGGCCAAAACGGCTGCGGACGGGCAGCTTAAACCAAAATTTAACCGTGTTTCTTGAATGCCGGTTAACCCAAACGTGGTTACTGGGTGATCAACGAAATCACTCAAATTAGATCACTCGAAATACGAAGGAGAGGCGGCATGGGCCGTATTGCAGCAC
>NZ_RZQI01001162.1:0-1542 GCF_003998335.1 Mesorhizobium sp. M7A.F.Ca.CA.002.05.1.1
GTTCAGCTCCTGCGATTCGATCAAGGGGGTTTCGATGATCAAGCCGGAGAGACGCGCGGCGGCGGCGTGGATGTCGGCGATGCCGGGAAGGGTGGTCATGGTGGGTCCTGTGGGAAGATGTTGCCCTTCATGATGCCCGCAAAGGGAGGTGGCGCACCATGGGAAAAATGTGACCGTTACAAAGTTTAGCGAGTCATGATCGGCGTTTGCGCCGCCCCTCATCTGGCTGCCGCCATCTTCTCCCCGTAAACGGGGAGAAGGACGCTGTCGCCTTTGGTTTCGCCAATCTTCAGCGTTGCAAGGGGGTGCGGCGCTTCCCGCCAGCTTCTTTCTCCCTGTTTACGGGGAGAAATGCCCGGCAGGGCAATGAGGGGGCAGCGCCGAGATCGGCCAAATTGGCCACCCAATCTAGCCAAGCAAAGTCCTCTGCCTCTTGCCCCCACCCAGCTTGCGCCAGTTGTTGAAACGGTGGCTGGCGGCGGCAAAGGATATCTTCATCTGCTGGGCGACCGAGTAGCGCGACTTGCCCTCGTCGAACATGCGGTAGCAGCACTCGACGCCCTCCTCCGTCAGTTTGCCGTCCGGCGCCTTGTTGTGCGGGTTGGCGGGGTCGAATTTCTCGACCTGCTGCTCGACCAGGCCCTTCAGGCGCTGCAGGTCGGCCTCGATGCTGGCGATGAGATCGAGAACGGGCTTGGGATCATAGGGGTGCGGAGGCTGTTTTGCCGTCATCTGCCGGTTCCTTGTTCTTGGCTTGAGTCCAGCAATATAGGTGAACATTCACTGATAATGAAGAGTCACCGCGGGCGTGGGGCTTCAACAATTCTTGACCGCGACCCAAGCGCGCAATTGACCGAAGGTGTTCAAAACCCTAGTTTAGAACTATTCTAAACTAGGGTGAATTCCTCATGCTTTCCCGTGTTTTCGGCTTCGGCCGCCGCCCCTTCGAATCGCTCTCCGAACAGGAGATCCTGGCGCTGGCCATTTCCTCCGAGGAGGATGACGGTCGCATTTACCGGGCCTATGCCGACGGGCTGACGGAAAACTTCCCGCAATCGGCAAAAGTGTTCGAGGAGATGGCCGAGGAAGAGGATGGCCATCGCGATGCGTTGATCGAGCTTTTCCGCAAGCGGTTCGGCGAGCGCATACCGCTGATCCGGCGCGAACATGTGAAGGGTTATTACGAGCGCAAGCCCGACTGGCTGGTCCGGCCGCTCGGCATCGAGCACGTGCGCAGCCATGCCGAGGCGATGGAGCGGCAAGCCTACCTTTTCTATGTCGAGGCGGCCAAGCGCACGGCAGATGCTTCGACGCGAAAACTGCTCGACGATCTGGCGGTGGCCGAACTGGGCCATGAGACCCTGGCGCAGCGGCTGGAACAGAAACATGTGCCGGGCGCCGTCAAGGCCGAGGAGGCCAGCGCCGAGCAGCGCCAGTTCATCCTCACCTATGTGCAACCAGGGCTGGCCGGGCTGATGGACGGGTCGGTGTCCACTCTGGCGCCGATCTTTGCCGCTGCCTTTGCCACGCACGACGCCTGGC
>NZ_RZQI01001163.1:0-1539 GCF_003998335.1 Mesorhizobium sp. M7A.F.Ca.CA.002.05.1.1
GTCGAACTCGTGGCCGCGATCGGTCATGACCCGGGTGAAGATGTCGAGCCGCCCGGTCGAGCTCTTCGGATTGGCCGAGGCCGAAATATCAGCCGGCAATGCCAGGCTTTCAAGCAAGGGCACGATATAGACGCAGCCGGTCTCCAGCACCGCGCCCTCGGCAAGACTGATCTCGTGCAGCTGCAGCCGGTCGAGCTTTTCCGAGACCTTGTGGTTGGGGCCGGGCAGGAAGGAGGCCCGCACCCGCCAGGCCTTGTCGCCGAGCCTGAGGTCGAGACTGGCCGGCTGGATCTGGTCGGCGTCGAGCGCACGCGCCGACTTCAGCGCGCCGGACTGGAACAGCGCCGATATGTCCTGATCGGGAAGAATGCCTGTCTGCCGCAAGGCTCCGCTCCTAGGTCAGACGTTTTTCTTGTCGCAGGTTCTGGTCGCAAAACCGTGGAACACTTTTGCGGAACCTGCTTGGTACAAACCTCTTAATGAAGCCGGCAATTGACGCAAGCGTGGCGCGGGTCTAAAGGGTCGTTATCCCGTGGTGATTTGGCCGGTCGGCTTGCAGCCACGTTAAACAAGTCGCTAAAGGACCGTCGGGCCGCAAGGCCGTATGGACCGGTTGCGACTTTCGCGGCCGGTTTTTTTGTGTCTGGAAGAAAAGCGATGAGCACCAAGAAGCACAACTGGAAGCCTCAGACGGCACTCGTGCACAGCGGAACGCTGCGTTCCGGTTTCGGCGAAACGTCGGAAGCGATCTACCTCACCCAGGGCTATGTCTACGAAACGGCGCAGGCCGCCGAAGCCCGTTTCAAGGGTGAGGAACCGGGCTTCATCTATTCGCGCTACGCCAATCCGACCGTCGACATGTTCGAAAAACGCATGTGCGCCCTGGAAGGCGCCGAAGACGCGCGCGCCACCGCGTCGGGCATGGCGGCGGTGACGGCCGCCCTTCTGTGCAGCGCCAAGGCCGGCGACCATATCGTGGCGGCACGTGCGCTGTTCGGCTCCTGCCGCTGGGTGGTCGAGACGCTGGCGCCGAGATACGGCATCGAGGCGACGCTGGTCGACGGCACCGACATCGCCAACTGGGAAAAGGCGGTCAAGCCGAACACCAAGCTGTTCTTCCTGGAAAGCCCGACCAATCCGACGCTGGAAGTGGTCGATATCGCCGCTGTCGCTTCGCTTGCCAATTCGATCGGCGCAAGGCTGATCGTCGACAATGTCTTCGCCACGCCCCTGCAGCAGAAGCCCTTGCAGCTCGGCGCCCATATCGTCGTCTATTCGGCGACCAAGCACATAGACGGCCAGGGGCGCTGTCTCGGCGGCGTCATCCTGTCGGACAAGAAGTGGATCGACGAGAACCTGCACGACTATTTCCGCCATACTGGCCCAAGCCTGTCACCCTTCAACGCCTGGACGCTGCTGAAAGGCCTGGAAACGCTGCCGCTGCGCGTGCGCCAGCAGACGGAAAGTGCCGGCCGGATCGCGGATTTCCTGGCCGAGCGGCCGGGATAGATGACGCGGGCGATTTCCGGCCGCTCGGCC
>NZ_RZQI01001164.1:0-1536 GCF_003998335.1 Mesorhizobium sp. M7A.F.Ca.CA.002.05.1.1
GCGTGAATACGGTCCCGGCCAGCATGGCCAGCGCCGCAAGGGCAAGCTTTCCGATTTCGGCCTGCAGCTGCGCGCCAAGCAGAAGCTGAAGGGTCACTATGGCGACGTTTCGGAAAAGCAGTTCCGCAAGGTTTATGAAGAGGCTGACCGCCGCAAGGGCGACACCTCGGAGAACCTGATCGGCCTGCTCGAATCGCGTCTCGACGCGGTCGTCTACCGCGCCAAGTTCGTGCCGACTATTTTCGCCG
Organism: Mesorhizobium sp. M7A.F.Ca.CA.002.05.1.1; assembly: GCF_003998335.1. Taxonomy (NCBI): domain Bacteria; kingdom Pseudomonadati; phylum Pseudomonadota; class Alphaproteobacteria; order Hyphomicrobiales; family Phyllobacteriaceae; genus Mesorhizobium; species Mesorhizobium sp. M7A.F.Ca.CA.002.05.1.1. The sequence goes on from NZ_RZQI01001164.1 coordinate 249, forward strand.
CCCGTCAGTTCGTCAACCACGGCCATGTCAACGTCAACGGCAAGCGCGTCAACATCGGCTCGTATCGCTGCAAGCCGGGCGATGTCGTCGAAGTGCGCGAAAAGTCCAAGCAGCTGGTCATCGTTCTGGAAGCGGTCGGTCTCGCCGAGCGCGACGTGCCGGACTACATCGAAGCCGATCACAACAAGATGGTCGCGACCTTCTCGCGCATCCCTGGCCTGGCGGACGTTCCGTTTGCCGTGCAGATGGAACCGAACCTGGTCGTCGAATTCTACTCGCGCTAAAACGAGCGCGTTCTGCGACACCAAGCAAAGGCCGCCCGTCGAGGCGGCCTTTTCTTTGTCGGTCATGTCCGCTAACCCGGCGCTCTGGCCACTGAAAGCGACATGCCATGAACATGCTTCCAGACATCGAACCGATCGCCGACAGCGAAGGCGACTTCCATCCGCTGTTCGCCGACGTGCCGTCCTCGGTCGAATTCAACAAATTGCGCAAGCGGCTGCTGCGGCTGACCCGGCAGGCGATCGAGGATTTCTCGATGGTCAAGCCCGGCCAGCGCTGGCTCGTCGCGCTCTCGGGCGGCAAGGATTCCTACGGCCTGCTCGCGGTGCTGCTCGACCTCAAATGGCGCGGGCTCTTGCCGGTCGATCTTCTGGCCTGCAATCTCGACCAGGGCCAGCCGAATTTCCCCAAACATATCCTGCCGGACTATCTCGACAGTCACGGCATTGCGCACCGGATCGAGTATCAGGACACCTATTCCCTCGTCACCGACAAGCTGCCGGCGGGCAGCACCTATTGCTCGCTCTGCTCGCGCCTAAGGCGCGGCCATCTCTACCGCATTGCGCGCGAGGAGGGGTGCTCGGCGCTGGTGCTCGGCCACCATCGTGAGGATATTCTCGAAACCTTCTTCATGAACCTCTTCCATGGCGGCCGTCTCGCCGCCATGCCGCCAAAACTGCTCAACGACGACGGCGACGTCATGGTGCTGCGGCCATTGAGCTACTGCGCCGAGGCCGATCTGGAAAGATTCGCCGCCGCCATGCATTTCCCGATCATTCCCTGCGATCTCTGCGGCAGCCAGGAAGGTCTTCAGCGGAATGCCATGAAGGCGATGCTCGAGGACCTGGAAAAGCGTATGCCCGGCCGCAAGGATACGATGCTGCGCGCGCTGTCGAACAGCAGGCCATCGCACCTGCTCGACAGGAAGCTGTTCGACTTCGCTGCCCTCAACGACACCCTCACCACAAGGCAAGACATTTCCGATGACATTTGACGACACCGCGAT
>NZ_RZQI01001165.1:0-1535 GCF_003998335.1 Mesorhizobium sp. M7A.F.Ca.CA.002.05.1.1
CCGCTGATACAGCGGGCCGGAGCCGGCAGTGAAATCGGGGAGCCAATTTGTCATGGTGACAAGTTTCTATATTGCACCTACACATGAGTCAATCCATATCGATTGCGTGCCAAAAAGGGTACAATTTGGAATTCTGGTAGAAAGATAATGGATACAATCGCTACAATCCGTCACTCGAGAGCCGGTTTATCTGGCCAATCGACACGTCCATCAGACCGGAGCGGCTTTGTCAGCCGTCTGGTGCGTCTGGTCAGATCGCTGGCGAGATGGATCGACCATCTGTTGGAGCGCCGCCGCAGCCGGCTGGCGCTGCTGGAAATGACCGATGATCAGCTCAAGGATATCGGCGTCACACGCTGCGATGCTCACCGCGAGGGCATCAGGCCGTTCTGGGACTGATAGCTAACCGAGTTTTGATGCCCTGGTGCGTGCGCCGGCATGGTCCGCAAGGACGGCGACCACGCACAGCACGAGGAAAAGTCCGGTGATGGCTGCGGCTGAGATGACGACGCTGGTCGCGCCGTTCCTGGCGATGTCCAGGAAAGGGTAGGGCACCTCGCCGGCAAACGGCGCCCGCACCAGCGCATAGACCAGATAAGCGATGGGATAGATCACCCACCAGGAAATGTCGCTCCAGCGCGTCCTGCCGTCAGCGCCTGCGATCAGCCACCACAGCACGAACAGCACCGGCGTCACATAATGCAGCAGGACGTCGCAGAGCAGGAACAGGCCCTGCGGCTGCCAGAGCCGTGCCAGAACCGTGGCATAGACGATGAACACCAGCGCGATCGAAACCGCAACGCCGGCCCGCATCCGCGCGCCTGCAAAGGCCGGCAGCCAGGCATAGAAGGTGGGTGACAGCAGCGACGTGTACACCAGCACCGCGCCGATGTTGGTCAGGATGGTGAAGAAGCTGGAGACGAAAATGATGGAGCCGAGCAGGCTGCGGCCGGCTTCCATCGACGCCGGAATGCTGATGCAGAACTGCAGGATGAGCCCGGCGAGACCGACGACCAGTCCCACAATCTGCAGGAACCGGCCCATGGGCTAGGCCGTCGCGGCGCAGGCCGGATTGCCGGCCTGCCAGCGCGCAATGTCGGAGCCGATGCGGGCGCCGAGCGGATCGTTCATCAGCGGTCCGAAGACGTCGACGCGGCTAGAATTGCCTTGCGCCTGCACGACCAGCAAAGGTTTGCCGCCATAGTGCTTGGCCGGCACCAGCAGGAAACGCGGCGTGCCGCTGAACGAATTCAGCTCATTGGCCATCTGGTACGGTTTGAAGGCCGGGTCCTTGCTGGCGATCCAGCATTTGTGGGCAGCGATCGCCACTTGCTCCATGACCAGCAGCGCAGCACTTTTGCCTGAGGGAACAGGCGTGCTCTTTGGCGTCGACTGGCAGGACGCCAGCACAAAGCCCGCCGCGGCGACCAGCGCGATCGTCTTGCGTCTGATCAAGCGGCACCCATCTCAAGCTCGGACAGAAAAATCTTCAAACCATCGGTCATCTCGCCCCACACCCGCGACAATGCCGGGTG
>NZ_RZQI01001166.1:0-1532 GCF_003998335.1 Mesorhizobium sp. M7A.F.Ca.CA.002.05.1.1
CATCACCTCACCGCTCGTCGGCCTTATCGGAAATGCGATCGAGCCCAGGCCCGGAACATGCTCGGCCAGGTCCATGGCATAGCCCTGCTGCCGAACCTCCGCCAATTCCCTGGTCAACTCCGCGATCTTCGTTTTAGTCCGATCGGTATAGCTGCGCAGCTCGGTCGCCAGGATCCTGTTCACGGTCTCCTGCGGATGAAACGCAAGGATCGCCTTGGCCGAAGCGGTCGCATTTACAGGCATGGCCATACCCGGCATGACATAGGTCCGGACCGGAGTGTCGGGCGCGACGCAGGTGACCGAGCGCACCTCGGTACCGTCGAACTTCGACAGGAACGCCGACTGGCCGGTGCGGTCGGCCAAATCCTGAAGCGGTCGCTGCGCGAGCGTCGTCAGCCAGCCGCTATCCGGAGACATCTGTAGCAGCTGCAGCAAGCGATCGCCGAGGCGGTATGTCCGATTGCGAACGCTCTCGGCGGTGATCATCCCGCTTTCGATCAAGGCATGCAGCAGCCTGTTGATCGTGGTTTTGGGCAGTCCAAGCGTCGTTTCGAGCTCGATCGCCGTCAAGCCATGCTCGAACGGCGCGACCGTTTCCATGATCGAGATGTAGCGCTCGAGGGGACTGTCCTTGGCGCTCGGCTTCTTCGATTTCGTATTCAAGGGCACCTACGCCGATCTGACAATTGCGACTGCAAGAAGGTTATCGTTCAAAACAGACGTGAGGGGCAAGGTCGGTCTCTCGTTATCCCGCCGCGCCTCGAGTCCGAGGGGCTCCGTAGAATAGCCGAACGGCCGCACGCCCTCGGCTGTCGGGCTCCGCTAGGTAACCCGAACCCGAAACCTCCTCACGAATAATACCGAAATTCGGTATTATTTCCATTTTATGGGCCCCTCGATTGACTCGCAAGCCAAATCCTGATTATCGGGATAAATACCGATTTTCGGAGGAACTTGAAATGGCTGAACTCCCGCGTGTGACCTACTCGAACATCGGGGTGGATTTTTCCCCTGTTCACGCTCACCTCGATGCAATGATCCCGGATTTCGAGAAGAACACACTGGGTCGCGAGTGGTCGACGCCGTTTGCGACCGGCGCTCGGAAAGAGATCCTGAGCCCTATCGACAAGAAAATCTCTCTCGGCAAGTTCCCGGTTTCAATCCCGTCAGACGTCAAGTGCGCGATCCAGGCAGCCCGGGCCGGCGCGAAGGCCTGGAACCGTTCGACGCTGGACGATCGCCTTGCATTCGGCGCTCGCTGGCGAGAGGCACTTGCGGAGCGGAAATATGACCTCGGTTTGGCGGCGCTCTACGAGATCGGAAAGTCCCGCATCGAGGCAGTCGGCGAAGCCGAGGAATGCCTCGACATGGTCGAGTACTACGCATCGGAGATGAAGGCGAACAACGGGTTCGTCCGGCCCATGAACGTGTTGGTCGAAAACGAGACTGCTACGAGCGTCATGAAGCCCTATGGCGTCTTCGCGGTCATCGCTCCTTTCAACTTTCCGCTCGCCTTGTCGATCGGCATGGTC
>NZ_RZQI01001167.1:0-1531 GCF_003998335.1 Mesorhizobium sp. M7A.F.Ca.CA.002.05.1.1
GCCGCCCACATCGTCTTGATCTCGTCGGCCGTCAGCACGCGGTCGCGCTCGACCGTTTCGGTCGGCCTAGCCATACCTTCGGTCAAGTTGTTGTCCAGATCGCCACGACCGCGCCCCCATCGGATCATGGCGCGAATGTCCTCGAACACCCGGTTTGCCTCGACGGCCGCGCCCCGGTCCTTCACCGCGTCGATCGCCTTAGTGATGTCGCGACGATGCAGGTCCGCGAGCTTCACCTCGCCGATGCACCCAGATGATGCCTTCTCGACCTTCTTTCCGTCAGCGTCATAGCCGGACACATTCTTGCGCAGCCGGCGCGCGATCTCATCGACCGACCGCCGCGATGATGCCCGGCGGGTGAGATAGCTCTCGACCAAATCAGAGACGGTCATCGAGGCGGCGTGCGCTTTCTTGGCGGCCACAGGGTCGCCGCCCTCTTGCACGCTTGCACGAGTGTCCTTGGCCTTCTGGCGAGCGCCCTTGTCGGTGCCGAGCGGTGTCTCGGGATAGGTGCCGAGCTTCAACCATTGCCGCTTGTCGGGCGGCCCGTAAACCGCGAACCAGGTCTTTTGCCCACCCGCCGAGACGCGCAGCACAAGACCTTTGACGGTCGTATCGAAATAGTCGGCTTTTCGGCCGGAGCCGGCCTTGGCAGCCTGGCAGAATTTGTCGGTGAGTTCGAGTTTCGGCATCTGTCCAGCGACCAATCTTGCTACAACCGGTTGCCCGGGCCCATAAGTGATCTACAGAATGATCTACATAAAACCACGCGCTTTGTCGATACCGGCTGCGACAGGTCGCGACGGGATGAAACACTAATTTATTGTTATTCAAAGAATTTTTAGAAATTCAGGCTGTCGCACGCTGATCCAGAAAATCACATTGGAAACCCTCTGTTAACCGGTTGGTCGCTGGTTCGAATCCGGCCCGGGGAGCCAAATTTTTCAAGCCCTTGAGACGGTCAGGTCGCCCATAGGGGCTGATCTATGGCATGTCTGCAAAATCGTGGTCAGCAGGTTGATTCTCAACTTGACCTGGCGCCGCTGTCCAGCGCTCTCGATGACGCCGCGGCATCGGGAAGGTTCGCGCGAGCAGGCATAAGGCCTTGCTGCGATCTCGGCGATCTTATCTCTTGTCGCCGTTCGGTTGGGTGCCGGTGCCTCTCGCACATCTCGGGGTGGCGGGTCGACATGCTCAAGCTCGGGCGGGGCTTCTTTGTCCCGGCGTTGCACAGGTACCTTCTCCGGTGCGGGCGTCGATGGTGGCTCTTTGATCTTGCTCGGCATAACCGAGTTAACCGCCCTGCCGGTCTCTTGTTCCGTAGCGAGCAGAAAACCTGAATGCGTGGGGAACCGGGAACATCGAAGAGCGTTTTCTCGCATGCTGAAGAAGATCGCCCTCGCCGCCGTGCTGGTCCAGGTTGCCGCAGTTTCCGCTCTCATCACCCAGACGGTGCTCTTCGCGTCCACGGCCACACAGGCCGCCAACGCGCAGCCCGATGACGCAGTTGCTGTCACCGCCGAGAACGAAC
>NZ_RZQI01001168.1:0-1527 GCF_003998335.1 Mesorhizobium sp. M7A.F.Ca.CA.002.05.1.1
CATCACGACAAGGCGCAGGCGCTGCCGCGCGCGACACCGAGCGATGTGGCGCCCGCCCCAAAGCCGGCGGCAGCACCAGTGCTGCGCGTCGCCGGGTTGAACAAGACCTATTCCAGCCACGGTCACGCACTGCGCGCCGTCAAGGATGTCTCGGTCGATTTGCGGCCCGGCGAGACGCTCGGGCTGGTCGGTGAGTCCGGCAGCGGCAAGACGACCTTCGCCAGGCTGCTGCTCGGCCTGGTACCGCCCGACGAAGGCGGCACCATCGAACTCGAGGACAAGGCGCTGGCGCCTCGGCTGGAGAACCGCAGCGACGACCAGATCAAGGCGATGCAGATCGTCTTCCAGAATCCGGATTCGGCTCTCAACCGCTCGCATTCGATTCGCCATCTGATCGGCCGGGCACTGAAGCGGCTGGCCGGCCTCTCCGGCAAAGCGCTGGAGTCGCGCCTCAATGACCTTGTCCGCTCGGTCCGGCTCACCGACCGCCATCTTGCCGTCAAGCCGCGCCAGCTCTCCGGCGGCCTGAAGCAGCGCGTCGCCATCGCGCGCGCCTTCGCCGGCGACCCGCGCATCGTGGTGTGCGACGAGCCGACCTCGGCGCTCGACGTCTCGGTGCAGGCTGCCATCCTCAATCTGCTCGCCGACCTGCAGTCGAAGGAAGACGTCAGCTACATCTTCATCTCGCACGACCTTGCCGTGGTGCGTTACCTCTCCGACAAGATCGCCGTGCTCTATCTCGGCCGCATCATGGAACTTGGGCCATCGGAAGACGTCTTTTCCGGACCGCATCACCCCTATACCGAGGCGCTTTTGTCGGCGGTGCCCAAACTCGACCAGACCGAGACGGCACGCATTCGTCTCGACGGCGAAATCCCCAGCGCCACCAATCCGCCTTCGGGCTGCGTGTTCCACACGCGCTGCCCGCGCAAGATCGGCCCGATCTGCGAACAGCAGGAGCCGCCACTCGGCGAGGCCCAGCCCGGCCATTCGATCCGCTGCCACATTCCTTACGCCGAACTGGCCAGGCTGCAGAGAGCGGTCGTGACCGAGCCGGCATAGCGCTCTCGCTCGCGTGGCTTGGCCGGTCAGATCTGGCCGGCCATGCTGAGAGCACGGTCACCTTCTGAAAAACCCTGCCCTTCGGCCCAGTCTCTGGCCAGCGTGCGCAGGCCTGTGAGCGCGACATCCAGAACATCCGAAGACACGGGATTCGAGGGATAGGCGAGGTAGATCGGCCGTTGGAATACCGGAGCGTTGTCGATGCGCCGCATCTCGCCGCGCTCGATATGACCGCTGACGGCACTGAGCGGCAGATAGGCGGCGGCCTGCTGCGACTGCACGTGCTGAAGCCCGATGAAGACCAGCCCGGCCGAAATCGCCGGCTTGACCATGCCGGCAAAGGCGCGGTCGTGCTCGATGCGGAACTCCAGCCCCCAGTCCATCAGGATATAGTTTTCGGTCCATGGCTTGGTCTGTGCGGCGTGCTGGACGAGCACGACCTGATCGACGGCCAGCGTCTCGTAG
>NZ_RZQI01001169.1:0-1525 GCF_003998335.1 Mesorhizobium sp. M7A.F.Ca.CA.002.05.1.1
GAAAACGGCTCAAACTCGCCAAGGTCGACAATTTCGTCGATGGCGCCGCGGTGGCCGAGATCGGCCGCGAGCCGTTGCGTCGTCTCAAGGATTTTCCGGCCGACACAGTGCGGCTGATCCCGGAAAACCGGCTCTGCGCCACCATGATCGAAATGCTCAACGTCGAAGGCGTCGTGCTGGAGCCGGCCGGCGCGCTGGCGATCGATGCGCTCAAGGATTTCTCCAAGAAGGAGATCAGGGGCAAGACCATCGTTGCCGTGGTTTCGGGCGGCAATTTCGATTTCGAGCGGCTGCCGGACGTTAAGGAACGGGCGCTACGCTTCGAGGGGCTGAAGAAATACTTCATCATCCGCTTTCCGCAGCGGCCCGGCGCGCTGCGAGACTTCCTCGAACTGCTCGGGCCCGACGACGACATCGCCCGTTTCGAATATCTGAAGAAATCGGCGCGCAATTTCGGTTCGGTGCTGATCGGCATCGAAACCAAGGACCGCCGCAATTTCGATCTGCTCAAAGCGAAGTTCGAGGCCGAGGGCGTCCAGTATCAGGACATCACCGACAACGAGACATTGGCCGGGTTCATCATATGAGCGGCAAGGAGGCAGGAAAAATCTTCGTCGCGCTGTTTTCCGGCATCAATGTCGGCGGCAACCGCATCGTCAAAATGGCGGAGCTGCGGTCGTTCTTCGAGGATCTCGGCTTTTCCGATGTCGCCACCTATGTGCAGAGCGGCAATGCCGTGTTCCGGGCGAAGAAGGGCGACGCGGCCGCGCTGACGAAACAGATCGAAGCAGCCTTCGAGAAGAAATGGGGTTTTTATTCGCGCATCATGGTGCGCGATCTCTCATGGTTCGAGCGGCTGGTGAACGAAAACCCTTACCCGGAAGTTGCCGGGGACCATACCAAGCTGCATGCCTATGTGCTGGAGCGCGAGCCGACAGCGGACGAGGTGGCGCGACTGACCGAAAAGTGCACCGGCCCCGAACGCTTCGAGATCAAGGGCGATGTGCTCTACTTGCACGCGCCGGACGGGCTGGGCAAATCGGTGTTTGCCGGGCTGATCCCGCGCACGCTGAAAGTCCCGGGCACCGCACGCAACTGGCGCTCCGTGCAGGCGCTGCTGGAGATGGCTGCTCAGACCGGTGGGAAGTAGGCGGCCTATGCCGCCGGTGCTGGTTTCCAGTCGAAGGTCAGTTCTTCGCGGAAAGCAAAGCGCTTGATGTGATCGGCGACAACGCTTTCCAGGCGCTCGATCGATCCCGCTTCGTCGGTCGACACCGTGATATGCAGTGTCGCCGCATTGGCATCCATGACGGTACGGCCCATTGAGAGATCGATGGTGCCGTGGGTGGGATCGAACTCGACCGGGAATTTGTGCGCCCAGTGCTTGCACAGCTGCTGCAGGTAGCGGCTGGCATGTTCGGTGGCGACGTCGGCATGGCTGGTCGGCATGAATTCTCCTGGGCAAGCGCCTGTTGCATGGCTGGGCGCCGGCCCAAGCCTGGCGCCTCAGCCAGACAGATAGGCG
>NZ_RZQI01001170.1:0-1524 GCF_003998335.1 Mesorhizobium sp. M7A.F.Ca.CA.002.05.1.1
GTCTACACGCCCGGCACCACCAGTGCGACGACGCCGGCGGAGGAAGCCTTGGCGCTGAAAACCGGGGTCTGCCAGGATCATACCCATATCTTTGCCGCCGCGGCGCGTGCCATGGGCTTTCCGGCCCGCTATGTCAGCGGCTATCTGATGCTGGAAGCCACGGTCGAGCAGGCGGCCAGCCATGCCTGGGCCGAGGCGCATGTTTCGGGTCTCGGCTGGGTTGCCTTCGATGCCGCCAATGGCATTTCACCCGACGAGCGTTATGTAAAGGTGGCAACGGGCCGCGATTACCGCGACGCCACGCCGGTGTCGGGAATTCGGCTGGGACAGGCGGAAGAACAGCTTGCGGTCACCGTCACGGTGGAGCAGTAATCCTCGCAAGATTGCTGCCGAGCGATTCATCGTTTCAAGGAAACGCCGAACCGCTCTATCCCCTTGTTTTAACGCAATTCCGGACGGAAAACCGCTTCACACTTTTCCTGGAATTGCTCTAGAAGAGATTCCATGACCTATTGCGTTGGCCTGAAGATCGATCGCGGGCTCGTGTTCATGTCGGACACGCGTACCAATGCAGGCATGGATTCCATCTCCACCTTTCGCAAGATGCATGTCTGGGAAGAGCCGGGCGAGCGCGTCATCGTTTTGATGTCGGCGGGCAATCTGGCGACGACGCAGGCCGTGGTCAGCCTGCTCGACGAGCGCACCAAGGCGATCTCCGAAAGACATTCCACGCTGCTCGAAACGCCGTCGATGTACCAAACGGTCCGCATTGTTGGCGACACGGTCAAGGAGGTCATCGCCAATTCGTCATCCGCTGGCGAGAAGGCGGATTCCTATTTCAATGCGTCCTTCATCCTCGGCGGTCAGATCAAGGGCAGCGAGCCGCGCCTGTTCATGATCTATCCCGAAGGCAATTTCATCGAATCGACCGATGACACGCCGTTTTTCCAGATCGGCGAGACCAAATACGGCAAGCCGATCATCATCCGCGCCTACGAAAAGACGATGAGCCTCGCCGAGACGGTGAAGCTGCTTTTGGTGTCGTTCGATTCGACGTTGAAGTCGAACCTGTCCGTCGGCTTGCCGCTCGACCTGCTGTTCCTGGAGAAGGACGCCTTCAAGGTCGGATTGAAGAAGCGGATCGGCCAGGACGACCAGTATTACCGCACGATCTCCGACGGCTGGTCGAATGCGCTGAAGACGGCCTTTGCCAGCCTGCCGGATTTCCCGGGCTGAGGCGTGCGGCATCCGTTGTCGGTTGCGTCTATTTCACGCGTTAATTAATAAAGAGACCAGCCGCGATGGATGGTGGCGGTCGATCATGTCGGGAGGACAGGATGTACAACGATGATTTCCGGCAATGGTCGCGCCGCGCCGCCGACTGGGGCGCCGACTACCGCAATACGCTACGCGAGCGGCCGGTGCGGCCGCTGGTCGAACCGGGCGACATTTTTCGAAGCATTGAGGCTTCGCCGCCCGAAGACGCCGAGCCGATGGACCGGATATTCGCCGACTTCGAAGAGA
>NZ_RZQI01000116.1:0-10681 GCF_003998335.1 Mesorhizobium sp. M7A.F.Ca.CA.002.05.1.1
CGCAGAAGCTGGCGTCGGCGGAAGAACCGATCCCGGAAACGATAGCCGGCGATGCCGACGCGGTCGGCGCTGTCGTGCTGTCGGTGGCGCGTGCCACAATGGCCAAGGTGGCCAAGAGTTTTCGCGCGCTGCGTGCCATTGCGGTGGCGGTGCCGCGCATCGTCTCCAACGATCGTTTTGACCGGCCCGGCGGGCCGTCCGCCGTGCTTGGCCTGCTGCGGCGCAGTGTCAAAGTGCCGATCATCCTGGAAAACAACGTCAATTGCGCGGCCATCGGCGAGATGCACTTTGGCGCCGCGCAAGGCCACCAGACCTTCGCCTTTCTGCAGGTTGGCGTGCGGGTCGGCCTCGGCCTCATCACCGAAGGGCGTTTGTTTCGCGGAGCCGGCGGTGCTGCCGGCGAAATCGGCCGCATGCCGTTTCCGTGGTCGGCCAGCGAGACGCCCTATCGTGAAGGGCTCGAACATTATCTCGGCTCGCGGGCGCTGATCGAGCGCTGTCGTGTCGACTGGCCCGCTGGGGAAGGCGCGCCGCCCGACTCGGCCAAGGATCTGTTCGCGCGTGCTCTGGAGGGCTCAGCGTCGGCGGTAGCGGCAGTCGCGCGTCATGCAGCCGATATCGGCAGGCTGGCGGCCGGCTGCATCGGCATGCTCGACCCCGGCCTGATCGTGCTTGGCGGCGGTGTCGGCAGAAACCCGCTGATGACAGAAAATGTCGAACGCGTCGCAGCAGAACTTGCGTGGCCGACACGGATCGCCGTCAGTTCGCTTGAAGACGGCGGCACGGCGCTCGGCGCCATGAAGCTAGCCGTCGACTACAGTCTCGGGCTGATGCTGCGCGAAGGCCGCCATCCGGCTGTCGTGCTGCCGCCATTGTCAGAGCTGGAGCGCTAGTAGTGGTCTGATTTGGAAGATACCGCGTGACCAGATCGCTTCTGGAGAACTGTTTGCGACTGCGACTACTACCGTTGCAGAGCGCGTGTCTCGACTCTGGGGGCGAAAAAGTGCCCACGTAATGTTTTGACCTGTTCGTCGGCCAACGTCCCTTGCTGCAGCCCTTGCCCGCGGTCTCCGGGCAGTCGGCCTTAGGTCTTACTAGGTCAGCCCGCCATCCAGCCGCCGTCCACCATCAGGTTGATGCCTGTAACGTAGCTTGCCATGTCGCTGGCGAGAAACAAGGCGGCTCCGGCCACGTCGCTCGGATGTCCAAGCCGCGGCCATGGCGTGCGCCTTCGCGAGTAATCGAGCGCGTCGGGTTCGTTGGCGACACCCGGCTTGCCGGTGACGATCTTGCCTGGCGCAATCGCGTTGCAGACGATCAGGTCGTCGGCGTGGTCGACGGCGATCTGCCGTGTCATCTGCACGATGCCTCCCTTGCTCACAGAATAGGGGAAGTCGCCCGGGCAGGCCACGATACCATGCTGCGAGGAGATGTTGATGATGCGGCCGCGCACATCGGTGACGGGCGCCTGGGTGAGCATCTGCATCACCGCCCGTTTCGAGCAGTAGAAGAAACCGGTCAGGTTGACGCCGATGACGCGCTGCCATTGTTCCGGCGTGGTGTCGATCAGATTGGTGCTGGTGTAAATCGCGGCGTTGTTGACCATCACGTCGAGCCGTCCGAACTGCGTGACCGTCGCATCGACCAGCGCATCGACGGCGCTCCAGTCAGAGATGTCGGTCCGGATGTAAACAGCACCTCCGCCGGCCGAGCGGATCAACTCCACGGTGCTCTTACCGCCTTCGATCGGCTGCTCGACCGTGTCGGCGATGACGACGCTCGCGCCCTCGGCCGCGAATTTCAGCGCGATCGCGCGGCCGATGCCGGAACTGCCTCCGGTGACGATGGCGGTCTTGTCTGCGAGGAGGGGCATGGTCTTCAGCTTTCCCGGGTGACGATGGTTCCAATTTTCGGGCCGATCAGTTTTCCCTCGCGCGCGATTTCGCGACCGCGCAGGAAGACGCTTGTCAGCCGCGCCTGGACGGTCCAGCCATCGAATGGCGTATAGCCCGCTCGCGACACCTGATCGGCATTGGCGATCGTGCTGGACTGGCGCGGATCGAGGATGAGGATATCGGCATCGTAGCCGGTGGCGATCCGTCCCTTGCGCCGGCCAAGCCCGAAGCGCTCGGCCGGATTGCGGGCGCACAGGCGCACCAGATCGGACAATGCGATCAAGCCTTCATCGACCAGTTTCAGCATGGTCTGCAACAGTGTCTGCAGCCCTGGCATGCCACCTGGAATGTCGGCAAAGGCCGCATAGGATGCAGCCTTTTCGATTGGCGCGTGCGGCGCGTGGTCGGTGGCGACGATGTCGATCAGTCCTCCGCTCAGCGCGGCGCGCAGCGCATCCACATCATGCGGCGAGCGCAGGGGTGGCGAGGCCTTGAGATTAGCGCCTTGCATCTCATAATCGCTGGCGGTGAAGAAGAGGTTCTGCGGCGTTGTTTCGACGCTGGCGTCGAGACGTGGGGCCGGCTGGCCTGAAAGGCGGCGATGGTGCCGGGGCGGTCGCGTAGTGTGCTGCCGGTCAGGATCGATTGATCGCCGGGCGAGATGCCGATCAAAGTGTCGCTGCCGGCGAAAGCCTTCAACGCCTCGGCCACGGCGTCGGACGTCGCGAAGAGGAAGTCATCGGGCACATCGGCGGTGAACAGCTCGAACGAGACCGGCGCCAAGTCCAGCACGCGAGGGATAAGCGACAGGTTGCGGCTGACGACGGTCTGCAAGCCGACATCGACATGTATGCGGGCCTCGGTCATCGCCATCTTGTCGGCAAGCTGTTCGGCTGTGGCTGTCCATGGCTCGTCGGTCGGCATGTCGAGCACCGTCGTCACGCCGCCAAGGGCCGCGGCATGCGTGCCCGAGGAAAAGTCATCCTTGTGTGTCAGTCCAGGCTCGCGCAGGTGCGCGTGCGCGTCGACCAGGCCGGGCAGCAGATAGGCACCGGCCGCATCGATGACTGTCCTGGCCGAGGCCGTCTCGCCAGGCTGGACAAGCGCCGCGATACGGCCATCGGTAATGCCCACATCGCGCCGCTCGAACCCTTCGGCGTTGACGATGGTGGCTCCCCGGATCAGGGTTTCGAACATGCCGTCTTGTTTCCGTTAGCCGCGCCGCTCGAAGCTGGCATGGCTCTCCAGCCAGAACCGGGCAATCTCTTCGCGGCGCATGAAGGCAGCGGCCGGGTTCTGCTTCACATGTTCGATCACCTCGCGCAGCCCGGACGCCCGGTTGGGTTGGCCCATCCAGCGCGCATGGATGCCGATCGTCAGCATGCGGCCGCCGGTCTCGTCGGCTTCACCGAGCATGTAATCGATCGCCGAGCGGCAATCCTCAGCGAAGTCGCGCGGTTTGCTGTAGCCCGGCGCCACCAGATAACGGCTGTCGTTGAGCGTCTTGGAATAGGGCACGACCAGGATTTCCGTGCCCCGATGGTCGAGGAAGTAGGGCAGGTCGTCATTGCAGGGATCGGAGTGATAGAGGAAGCTGCCTTCCTCGACGAGCAGATCGCGCGTGTTGACGCTGGGCAGCGAGCGGCAGTTCCAGCCGAGCGGCCGCCTCCCCAGTAGTGTCTCGTAAAGCCCGACCGCTTCATGCAGCTGGCGCTTTTCCTCGCTGCGCTCCATGGTCGTATAGTCGATCCAGCGTAGGCCGTGGCCGAGCAGATCGTGTCGTCGCGTCTTCATCCATTCGACGAAGGGCGGGTTGCGCTCCAGCGCCACCGCGCAAGCTGAGATGGTGATCGGGATGTCGTAGCGATCAAAAAGCCGTGCCAAGCGCCAGACGCCGGCGCGGCTGCCATATTCGAAATGCGTCTCGGTGCCGAGGTCGCGCACCGGCGGGCTCGAGGTGAGATTGTATTCGCCCCAATTGTCGTTGCGGCCATCTTCGAGCCAGGAATATTCCGAGCCCTCCTCATAGTTGAGCACGAGGTTGATGGCGAGCTTGACGCCGCCGGGCCAGGTCACGAAGGGCGGATTCGGACCATAGCCGACGAGGTCGCGCGGCTGGGGCGGTTGCGAGGCAGCGCTTGGCGTCATGGCAAATTCCTCTCATCTCGTTTCGTTGGCGGTTATCCAGTCCATGTAGGCGTGGAAGGCTTCCTTGCCCGGACGCGGCCGCCATGTAGTGTCGCGCAGGATGCGGGCGATGTCATACGCGCCCCACATGCCGCCCTTCAGTCTCACATCCTGGACGATATTGGCGTCTTCTCCTGGTGTCACTTCGGCCTTCAGGCCCGGCACGCGTTCCCTTGCCCAGCCGACGATCTCGCCGATGGTCTGGCTAGACCCGGAGCCGATGTTGTAGTGACGGTAATTGAGGCGCGGTGCATCGATCAGCGCGAGGATCGCGGCGGCAACGTCGGTCGAGACGATATAGTCGCCGACCGGCTCCAGGCTGTTCGGCCTGATCGTCTCGCCGGCTAAAGCCATATGTGCGACGCGGTTGGGAACATGGCGAAAGTTGCGGCTCTCGGTCGCGCGGTCCATCGGGCCGTAGACCGAAGCAAGTCGCACCGAGACCGCCGACAGGTCGAACAGGTCGGCATAGCGGTTGGTCACCATCTCGGAGGCGAATTTCGAGATGCCGTAGAGCGTCAACGGCGCGACATAGCCGTCTTCCGGCAGCGGCTCGCTGCTCCAGTCGGGGCCATTGTGACGGTAGACGGAGCCGGAACTGACATAGACGAAGCGCTTGAGGTCCGGTCTCTCTCGCGCCCAGTCCAGCATCCGCACGGTGCCCATTAGATTGACGTCGACGATGCGGGCCGGGTCTTCGGCCTCGGGCTGCCGTTTTGCCTCCGAGGCGCTGCCGCGCGAGATCGGCGTGATTGTCGCGCCATGCACGATCGCCGTGATGCCTTGCTCGTCTAGCGCCGCGGACCAGGCTTTCGGGTCGAGGACGTCGGCGGCGACCACTGTGAGCCGGTCGCGCACCGGGGCGAAATGCTTTTCGGCCGCCGCGTCCAGGCCGGACCGGTCGAGGATCACGGCCCGGGCTTGCGGATCGCGGTCGAGCCATGCGCGCGCGACCACGCTCATGACAAAGCCGGTGCCTCCGGTGACAAGCAGCGTCATGTGAACTCCTTCTAAGTTGAACGAACAGGATCAGCGCGTTGCATAGCCGCCGTCCACGAGCATGTCGGATCCGGTGACGAAGGATGCGTCCGATGACAAAAGGAAAGCGGCCGCCGCGGCGATCTCATCCGGCTCTGCGATGCGGCCGAGCAGATGGGCGGGGCCAAGACCCGCATTGGCGGCCTCGAAGTCCGGAAATCTGCGCAGCAGGCGCGCTGTCGCCACCGCGCCCGGCGACAGGCTGTTGACGCGCACATTGTCCGGCGCATGGTCGACCGCCATCGCCTTGGCGAGATGGATCAGCCCCGCCTTGGCAGCGCAATAGGCGACGGCATTGGCGGTGGCGACGCGTCCGAACTGCGAGCCGATGAACACCACCGAGCCGCCGCCACCCACCGCGATCAACGGCACCGCGAACTTGCTCATCAGGAACGCACCGGTCAGGCTGACGTCGAGTTCGCGGCGCCAGGACTGTTCGTCGAGATCGACGACGGTGGCATTGGTCGATGGCGCGGCGGCGTTGTGCACCAGTCCGTCCAGCCGGCCGAAGCGCTGCCTTGCGATGTCGACGGCGCTGCGAGCCTGCTCCGCATCGGTCACATCGCAGCCGCAGGCGGAAGCGGCGGCGCCGAGCTCATCGGCAAGGGCTTGCGCCGCCTCCAGCTCATAATCGGCGCAGATCACGCCGGCGCCTTCCGCGACGCAGCGCCGGGCAATGGCCGCGCCAATGCCGCTTGCGGCGCCTGCTATCAGGACAGCGCTGCCTTCGAGACGGTTCATCGCGGCCTCCTCAAACCCGTTCCTCGATACGTTGCATGACCGGCGCCGTGACCGGCCGGCGCAGAAGATTGTAGCAGGCGGCCAACGTGACCAGGGCAGCGCCGCCGCCGAGCAGCAGGAACATGGCGGGAGGTCCAAGATGCGCCATCAACCCCGCGGCGACGCCCGGCGTTGCCACATTGCCGATCGAGTAGAGCAGGAGCAGCGTGCCGGAGGCGGCGACCATGTGCCGGCTATGAAGCTGCGATGCGCCGAAGGCCATCGCCACCGGATAGATCGTCAGCGCCGTGGCGCCATAGATGAAGAACAGCACGAAGAGCAGAGGCACCGACAGGGTGCCGACCCAAGCGATCAAGGCGCAGGCCGTCACCGATACCAGCCCTTGCACCAGCAGTATCAGGCGGCGGTCGAAACGGTCAGAAAGCCAGCCGACCGGGGTCTGCGCCACCATTCCGGCAATGCTTATCGTGGTCACCAGCCAGACCGTGGCCGCCGCCGACAGGCCGATCTGCGTTCCGTAAAGAGGCGTCAGCACGAAGACGTTCATGTTGGTGATGCCGCCCTGGAAAATCGCCACGACCGTCACCGGCGCCAGCCTGAAGAGCGCCAGCGGTCCCAGCCGCCTGTCTGCCTTGGCTCCGGACGCGGGCGCCGGATCACTCGGCACCGAAGGCAGCGCCGGCCAGCGCACCCCGGCGAAGTTGGGCGCAAAGGCCACAAGCACCGTCGCCATCGCGACCAGAAACAGATGCGGAGATTGCGGACCGACCATCGCCACCAGGACCTGGCCAAGCAGCACGGCAATCGCCGTCGTCAGCATGTAGAGCGCGAATAGCGAGCCGCGATTGTGCTGTTCGGCATAGAGATTGATCCAACTCTCGCAGACGACGAACATCGAGGCCATCGACATGCCGCCGAGCAGCCGCAAGCAGAACCATGCCGGCATGAAGTCGGTAACGACGAAGCCCAGGGCCGACAGCAGCGCAGTTGCCAGGACCAGCAGGAATGTCCGCTCATGGCCGTAGCGGGTGACCAATGGACGCGTCACTAGGCATCCGATCAGGAAACCGGCCGGATAGGCGGTCAGCACGATCTGCACGGTTCCGGGATCGACGCCGGCTTTGCCGAGGTGGAACGACACCGCTGTCGTCAGCATGGCGCTGCCGATACAGGCGAAACAGACGCCTGCCATCATCGGCAGCGTTGCGCGGGAGCGCTCGGCGTTCTGCCAAAAGCGCATCGCGGATTGACCGATCGATCCCATGAATGCCGCGCCTGGCCGACTAGGACGGACGCCGGAGATCGCAAGCAGGATCGACAAGCGGCGCCGGATTCTTGTGCATTGCGACGGCTCCCCTTGGCAGTCACGCTGGCCGGCGGCTGCTCTCCCAAACAGAAGCTACACCCAGTCATGCCTGCTGCAAGCGAAGATTGACACGGCTATGGCGTCATTTTTTTTGGCCATCCCGGCGGCGGAAAACGGCGTTGCGCCCTGCGAAAGGCTTTACAGTCCTTTAGTGCGCTCCCTACGATAGGTCGCCTGTCAAAGATCGAGAGGGGACCCCGAGATGACGATCGAACGTCTTGAGAACGGCCAACGCTTTTGCCGGGTGTTGCGCCATAACGGCACCGTTTATGTTTCCGGCCTGACGGCGGACGACCTTTCAAGCGACACCACCGCGCAGAGCAAGCAGATATTCGCCAAGATCGATGCGCTTCTGGCCAAGGCCGGCAGCGACAAGTCGAAACTCCTGAGCGCTCAGATCTGGCTGCGTGACATCGCCGACTTCGACATGATGAATATGGCTTGGGATGCCTGGATCGACCGCAGCGCCATGCCGGTGCGCGCGACGGTGGAGGCGCGGCTTGCCGGCGACCAGTATCGCGTCGAGATCATGGTGACGGCGGCGGTCGGCTGACGCCGATTGGGGTGGGCAAACCGAATGCATGAGCTGGTGATCAAAGGCGGACGCGTTGCCCTCGACGACGGTTGGGCCGAATGCGATATCGCCATCGACGACGGCCGCATCGCCGCCACCGGGACGGGCCTGGCCGGCAAATCCTTGATCGGCGCCGGCGGTCGTTGGGTCATGCCGGGCGGCATCGATGCCCATTGCCATCTCGACCAGCCGGTCTGGGGCGGGGCCGGCAATGCGGATGATTTCGAATCCGGCACCATCTCGGCTGCCTTCGGTGGCACGACATGCATCGTCCCGTTCGGCATGCCGGGTCCGGAGATGAGCACCGTCGCCGCCATCGATCGAGCGCTCGACCGTGCCACAGGGCGCGCGGTGATCGATTACGGGCTGCACGCGGTGGTGACCATGGGCACCGGCCCGGATGTCGAGCAACAGCTTTCGCTGCTCGCCGGCCGCGGTATCGCGTCGGTCAAGCTGTTCATGACCTATCAGGGCTTTGCCGTCGATGACGATCTGTTCTTCAGGGTGCTCGATGCTGCCCATAGGCTTGGCTGGATCGTCATGGTCCATGCCGAGAACGATGCCGCCATAAGGCGCACGCGGCAGCGCCTGATCGATCTCGGCCGCACCGATATCCGCTACCATGTCGTTGCCCACAGCGAGACAATGGAGCGGGAGGCAACGCATCGTGCGTTGGCCTTCGCCGAAATGACCGGCGCGCGCATGACCATCGTCCACGTCTCCTCCTGGCAGTCGGCCGAGGAGGTGGCGCGGGCGCGCGGGCGAGGGGTGGATGCGATAGCCGAGACCTGCCCGCAATATCTGTTCATCGGCGCCGCCGACCTCGACCGGCCGGCCATGGATGCGGCGCGCTTTGTGTTTTCGCCGCCGCCGCGCTCGCCGCGCAGCCATCGGCATCTGTGGCAGGCGCTGATCGATGGCGGCATCGACCTGTGGTCGTCGGACCATTCGCCCTATTTCTTCGCCGACAAGATCGCTCGGTCGCAGACACCCGACTTCACCACCACGCTGAGCGGCATTCCCGGCATCGAGACTCGTCTGCCGCTGCTCTTCTCGGAGGGACTGCTGAGCGGCCGCCTGACGCTCGAGCGCTATCTCGATCTCACCTCGCGCAACGCCGCCGCGATCTATGGCCTGGCCCATGCCAAGGGGCGCATAGCGGTCGGCCTCGATGCCGATCTGGCGCTGTGGGATCCGACAGTGACCTGGACGCTCGGGCACCGGGCGCTGCATTCGCGTGTCGACTTCACGCCCTATGAGGGCAGGAGCGTGACGGGCAAGCCGACCACTGTGCTGGTGCGCGGCGTGCCGGTTGTCGCCGACGGCGAACTCCAGGTGCAGCCGGGGTTCGGACAGTTCGTAGAGCGCAGCGCCGCCGATCCGGCCCGCTCGGGAAAACCAGTCGAGGAGATGATGCCGTGGCTCGATGCCTGACTATCGCGGTCGCCCAGACCGGGCCAATCCAGCGCAGTGCGACGCGGAGCGAGACGGTCGATCGCCTCATCCACTTGCTGGAACAGGCAGCTTCCGCCGGGGCGGAGATTGCCGTGTTTCCCGAGATGGCGCTGACCACTTTCTTCCCGCGCTGGCGCATCGACGATCAGGCGGAGATCGACGCCTTCTTCGAAAGGGCAATGCCGGGGCCCGAAACGCGATGCCTCTATGATGCCGCCGCCCGCCTCAAGATCGGCTTCGCGCTCGGCTATTGCGAGATCGCAAGGGAAGACGGCCGCACGCGCTGTTTCAACACCATGGACCTTGTCGGCCCGGACGGGCGGTTCATCGGCCGCTACCGCAAGATGCATGTGCCGGGGTCGAGCGAGCCGGAGGAAGGCATCACCACGCATCTCGAACGTCGCTATTTCGAACCGGGCAATCTCGGCTTTCCGGTCTTCGACTATCGCGGCGTGCGTGTCGGCATGGCGATCTGCAACGATCGCCGCTGGCCGGAAACCTACCGCATGCTTTGCCTCAATGGCGCCGAGGTGGCCTTGCTCGGCTACAACACGCCACTGCTGCTCGACGAGGCGCCGGCGCTGGCGCATCTGCGAATGTTCCACAACCATCTGCCGATGCAGGCCGGCGCCTACCAGAACACGCTGTGGGTCGCTGCGGCCGCCAAGGCGGGGCTGGAAGACGGCCAGGCACTGATCGGCGGGTCCTGCATCATCGCGCCGACCGGCGAGATCGCCGCGCAGGCGATGTCGCTCGACGACGAGGTCATCGTCCACCGCGCCGATCTCGACCTGATCGAGACCTGCCGGAAAGTGAATTTCAACTTCGCGCTCTATCGCCGCCCCGACCAGTACCGGTGCATTTCCGAACCGGCCTGAGATCGAAACTTGATGGCCCCCAGCGAAACCAGCCAGGACACGGCGCCGCGCGCGACCGAGCCGCTGTCGCTCGGCGAGATCGTGGAAAACGGTCTCTGCATCGGTTGCGGGCTCTGCCGTTCGATCGCCGGTCCCGGCAAGGTCGAGATGGCGATGACGCCGGAAGGGCGCGAGCGGCCGGTGGCGATGCAGGTGTTGGTCAGGTCGACGCTGACGCGGGTCAACGCAGTCTGCCCGGGAACGCGCATCGCCGGTCCACCGCCGGCGCAGGCGAGCAATGCAGCGTTGACGGACACCGTCTGGGGCCCCGCCGAACGGCTTGTGCTCGGACGCGCGGGAGATCCCACGGTGCGGTTTGTCGGATCGGGAGGCGGTGTGCTGACGGCGCTTGGGCAATTTCTGCTGAGCTCGGGACGCGTCAAGTTCGTGCTGCATGTCGCCGCATCACGCTTACAGCCGATGCGCAATGAGCGGCGCCTGAGCTTCGATGCCGTTTCGATGATCGAGGGCGCCGGCTCGCGCTACGGCCCCACGGCGACGCTGGTGG
>NZ_RZQI01001171.1:0-1521 GCF_003998335.1 Mesorhizobium sp. M7A.F.Ca.CA.002.05.1.1
ATTCCGTAGAGGCTCATCGAAACGTCTCCGCTGTGTCCATGCTGCTGGCTACGAGGCTACGCATGTTTTCTTGCGCGAGGCTGGCGCGGCGCTGCATCAGAAGACGAGCCGGTAGCCGAGGAAACGCTTGGAATCGATCGGGTCGGTGCCCAGCTTCTCGCGCAGCTTCTTGCGCAGTTTGCTGATGTGGCTTTCCACCACGTTCTCCTCGACCTCTTCGTCGAAGATGCCGTAGATGGCGTTGAAAACCTGGGTCTTGGTGACACGGCGCCCGCGATTGCTCGCCAGATATTCGAGGATGCGGCGTTCACGGCGCGGCAGGGGGAGGGGCTGACCGTCGATCTCGGGGTCGCGGCCATCCATGAAGATGCGCATGGCGCCGATCTCGGTGTAGGCGACGTCTTCCTGGGCGCGGCGGCGGATGGCGGTGATGCGGGCCAGGATCTCGCGGATATGGACGGGCTTGCGAATGACGTCGTCGACGCCGCTCTCGAACAACCGGAGCGTGTTCTCCAGCGAATGCTGTTCGCTGAGCGCAATCACCGGGGCGCCGGTGCGGTCGCGGATCTGGCGCGGAGAGATGGAACCCTCGCGGCAGTCGCCGATGAGGAAGGCCCTGACCGAGCGCAGATCGGTGTCTGCGGCAGAGTTCACCCACTCACCGAATTCGCCGGACGCAAAGCCTGCACAGGCGATGCCCTCACGATCGAAAAGTGAATTGTATCCCTCTGTTACGAGCTCGCGCTCGTCAACGATCACAATCATCGGCCCCGCCTTCCGAATCAAATCATTTGCCCCGTGAAGAGAGGCGTATCCGCTGGCGGGAATCCTGAACAACCGTCATTTCTTGTAGCTAGTTTCTTGGGAGTCTGGAATCGTTTCGGTTGCATTAGCGGGCGGCCAGATGTGCTTTCGGCGGCAAGTTCTGACCAAGTCAAACCAACAATTCGGGTTGTACGGTTTGTCTATTAGTAACGGGAAATGCGCTTACGGGTTGCAGAATCCGCGGGCGTTCGCGGTCCATTTTCCAAAGCCGGTGGCGACCATGTTGGCAATGACGCGGCAGACATAGATCTTCTGCGCCGGGTCGTTGTCGGGACCGGCATGATAGCGGGCCACGGCCATAGACCAGGTCTCGTGACGGGCATGAAGGCTGGCCAGGAAGCGCGCCGCATAGTCGACGTTCTGGCGTGGGTCGAGCATGTCCTCGACGCTGCGAAAATGCGATGCGTGGTAGTGGTGATTGATCTGCATGCAGCCCAGATCGATCAGGGTCTTGCCCTCGCGCCGGGCATTGGCGAAGGCGGCAAGGGCCTCGGTCCGGCTCCTCGGAAAGACTGCTTTTCCTTCTATATTCAAGGCATTGGGTTGAAGGCTGCCCTTGTTTCCGGTCTCCGTCAGGCCAACGGCATAGAGGATGCCGGCGGGTACGCCATAACGATCCGCGGCGCGCAGGATCTCCGGCTCGCAGGGGTTGGCCGCGGCTGCGGCGGCGTTTGCCGCGCTAGATAAAGATATCGC
>NZ_RZQI01001172.1:0-1518 GCF_003998335.1 Mesorhizobium sp. M7A.F.Ca.CA.002.05.1.1
GGTCTATGGCGCCACCAATCGAGAAATGGTTGAGATGCAGGAACTTGCCAACGTGATGGCGTCGGAAATCGTCGACGCCTACGACTGGCAAAAACTGCTGGTCCTGAAGACCTTCATCGGTGACGGCACCACGGCCGATTTTGACCTCCCGGACGACTATGAGCGAATGCAGCAAACGTCTTCGCTCTGGTCGTCCCGGTGGTTGTGGGCAACGAACCATCTGACCAGCCCGGATCAGTGGATTGAGCTTCAGGTGACGCCGATCGCCACGGTGAACGGCTACTGGATTATTTTCGGTGACCAGTTTCACCAATGGCCGGTCATGGCCAGCACCGAGACGGTGAAGTTCTTTTATGTCTCAAACGAGATTGTGAAGGCGAGCAACAATTCCCTGAAGCCGGCTTTCACGGAAGATGCCGACACGTTCAGGCTCTCCGAGCGGCTGCTGAAGCTCGCCATCATCTACCGGTGGAAGCAGAATAAGGGCCTTGCCTATCAGCAAGCCCAGGACGACTTTGAAACGCTGAAGCTTCGCATGATCGACAAAGATCCAGGTTCAAAGCCGGTCGTGTCGGGCCAGCCGCCCCTTAGCTGGCGCGGTCGCAATGTCGCGTGGCCTGGGACTGTCACAGGTGCCCCGTGAGGCTTGGCGAGCGTTTCCCCGGCCGCCGCAAGGCTGTTCCGGTCCCGGCTGCGGCTAAGGCCCAGCCGTACACTTTCGGCGCGCCTGTCGCCGGCTGGGTGACCAATCAGAGCCTTGTGAAATCCAAGCCGTTTTCGGCCCAGACCCTCGAAAACTTCCTTCCGACCTCTACCGGCATCAGCATGCGCGGCGGCTCGGTAAAGCGTGCCACGATCGGCTCCGTCCCGGTTGAAAGCTTCATCACGTACAATGCTGGCGGCACGAAGAAGATTTGGGCTTGCGATGCGACCACCATCCGTGATGTCACAGCGCCGGCCTCGCCGACTGTGCCGCCGGCCGCGTCCGTTTCGGGCCAGACTTCCGGCTACTATTCCTATGTGAATTTCACCACGTCTGGCGGCTCGTTCGTGGTGGCGGTCAACGGAACGGACTTCCTTCAGCTCTACAGCACCACCTTCGATTGGTCGGCCGTCAATGGCTTGGCCACCTATCGGCTGAACTTCGATACCCAGACGGTCAACTATGTGACTGGCCAGACGATCACGGGCGGCACCAGCGGCGCGACCGCGACTGTCGTCAAGTCGATCGACAACGGCACTACGGGTTCGCTCTACATTCAGAGCATCACCGGAACGTTTCAGGACAACGAGACCGTCACCGGCTCGATTGCCGGCTCCGCGAAGGCTGACATTCCGGGCGGCGTGGTGCAGATCTCCGCCGCGATTACCGGTGTGGCGACCTCTGTCCTGTCGCATGTCTGGCTTTATCGCAATCGGCTGTTCTTCATTGAAGGCGGCACGATGCGCGCGCGCTATCTCGGGGTGGACAGCGTGACGGGCGCCCTGGGCTCGCTGAACCTGTCGGGCATCTTCCAG
>NZ_RZQI01001173.1:0-1515 GCF_003998335.1 Mesorhizobium sp. M7A.F.Ca.CA.002.05.1.1
GTGTCGACCGAGCAGGCCTATCGGGCCATCCGGCAGGTCCTCAAACCCGCCATTCCCGATCGCGAACTCGACGACATGGTCGCCTCGCTTGCCGTGAAGAAGGGCCTGGCGGTCGTTTTCGACCGCCAAACCAAATCGTCTGCCGATCATGTTCCTCGGGGCACAAGGCCCTAGATCAACGCAGGTCTGCAGGCGTCGAGCGCCACATCGATACGGGGCCAAACGGCCCCGTATCGATGTGCATCGCCGGAGGAACGAGCGATACACCCGCGCCGTAGGCCTGTGTGCCGCGAGCCGACGGGCGTGGCGGCTTCAGGCGGCAGTGCTGACCTTGCCCGGCTCAAGGATCGACTTGACCTTGTCGGCGACGGCGCGTCCCAGATCGGCGTTGTTTCCGGCAGTAAAATGGATGCCGTCAACACCATCCGTGGTGAGGTAATCGCCGGCATTGAGAAAATCGATCTTCATGAAATCCGCCATCGCCTTGTACTGCCTGGCCAGATCCCTGGATTTTTCGTGCCCGCCACCAAACATGCCCTCGAACCACGGATCGGGCATCGGGGTCAGCGGCGGCGGCGCAATGACCAGCGCCTTGGGAGCCGGATAAGGGGTGCCGATGCCGCCGGCACTGGTCAGGATCTGCCCGACCAGTTTCGCCATTCCATTGGCGATCTCATAAGGCGTCCGGCGGAAATAAGACTTGGTGTCGTTGGTGCCGAGCATGACGATGACCAGGTCGAGCGGCAGATGGCTGGCGATGGCCGAGGGCAGATAGTTCGCCCCGTTCAGGCGCGGATCGTTGGGGTCGTCGAGACAGGTCGTGCGCGCGCTCAGGCCTTCTTCGATGATGTGGTAGCCCGCCCCCAGCGCCGCCGCCATCACACCGGTCCAGCGCTGATCATAAGGGTAGCGGTAGGTCGGCGACCCTTCCTTGACCGGAACCCAGCCCCAGGTCAGCGAGTCGCCGTAGCACATGATGTTTTTTGGCGGTGACATCCATGTTTCTCCATCTGTTTGCAATTGTCTGAACGCCGGCGCACTTGCTCTTCGCCGTTTCAAATCAGGGGTTTCGCACGCGCACTCCGTAGAAGATCGCCGCGCCGAGGATGATGACGCCCTGCGCGATGAGCTTGCCGGGCTCGTCGATGCCGAGCACCGTCATCACCACGAACAGCAGCGCAAAACACAGCGCCCCGAAGAAAGGCCCCCAGACGCCGCCGTCGCCACGACCGAAGACGACGCCGCCGAGGATCGTTGCCGCGACCGCCAGGATCGGCAGGTCGAGGCCGATACGGACGCTGCCGACGGCGATGGAACCGGTCTGCACCAGGGCGGCGATCGCCGCTATCAGGCCGGCGAGCGTATGCGCCAGGATGACCGTGCGCTGGACCGGCACGCCGGAAAAATGCGCGGCTTCGGCATTCTCCCCGACCGAAGCGACGTAGCGGCCAAAGATGGTCCGCGACAGAAGCAGCCACACCGAAGCGGTCAGCAGGACCCAGAACAGCACCGGCG
>NZ_RZQI01001174.1:0-1508 GCF_003998335.1 Mesorhizobium sp. M7A.F.Ca.CA.002.05.1.1
CCGTTGGAGCCGGCATCGTTGATCAGCCGCTCGGCGGTGGCGACGCGTTTGCCCCAGTCTGCGGCACTTGCCCAGTCATTGTCGATGACCAGGGCAAGGGCGGCTCCCTCGGCCGGCAGCTTTTCGCGCGGGTTGAAGACCGGGTCGGCCAATGCCGCGACGATGAGGGCCGCCATCAAGAGCCTGAGCAGTGTCAGCCACCACGGGCTCTGCTGCGGCGTCTCCTCGCGCTTCAGCACGCGGGCCAGGATCTTCAGCGGCGGGAAGATTTCGGTCTGCGGCTTGGGCGGCGTCAGCCTGAGCAGCCACCAGATCACCGGCAGTGCCAGCAGGCCCCACAGCACCATGGGGGCGCCAAAGGAAAGCGGCAGCCAACTCATGCGACAGCCTTTCCTGGCCGATCGCCGCCGGCGATCATGCCGGCACGACCGCCGGCGGTCGGCCTGGCCGAGGAGCCATCAGTGGTCATCGCCATGTGCAGCCGCACCAGCGCGTCGGAGGCGAGCCGATCGGTGTGGTTGACGGTAAAGCTCCAGCCAAGACGTTTGCACCAGGCCGCCAGTTCGTGGCGCCGGGCGGCGTAGAGCAGGCGATACTCATCGCCGAGCATTTCGGCGCGGCCGGCGGTCAGCTTGTCGCCGGTCTCGGGATCGGTGAATTCGGTGCGGCCGGCATAGGGGAAGGTCTCCTCGGCCGGGTCGGCGACCTCGATCAGGTGGGCACGCACGCCGTGGCGGGCCAGCACGTCGAGCCAGGCCATCGTCTCTTCGACCGGATCGAGGAAGTCGCTGACGATGACGATGTCGCAGAAGCGCCTGATGTCGGACAGGTCGGGTTTTGCCGGCAAATCGCCGGCATGCATCAACTGGGCGGCGATGCGTTCGGCGCCGTTGCGGGCGGTGAACGGGTCGGTGAGGCCCGGCCAGGCGATGCGCTCGCCGCTGCGCGACAACAGTTCGGCCATGGCCAGCGCCAGCACCAGCGCGCGCGATTGCTTGGAAACGCTGGCGCCGGTCGATTTGTAGAGCATCGACGGCGAGGGGTCGGCCCACAGCCAGACCGTATGGGCGGCTTCCCATTCGCGGTCGCGCACATAGGTGTGGTCGTCGCGGGCCGAGCGGCGCCAGTCGATGCGCGAGGAATCTCCCTCGACATAGGGCCGGAACTGCCAGAAATTTTCACCGATGCCGCGCTTGCGGCGGCCATGCCAGCCGGCGATCACGGTGTTGACGATGCGGCGCGCCTCGACCAGCAGGTCTGGCACAAGCGAGGCTCGCAACCGGCCACGGGCGAGCGCGTCGCGCGTCGCTGCCGGAGCCTGGACCTCGCCGATGCGCGGCATCAAATTCCTTTCACGAGTTTCGCCACCACGTCACGCACGCCGGTGCCTTCGGCGCGGGCGGCGAAGGTCAGCGCCATACGATGCTGCAGCACCGGCTCGGCCAGCGCACGGACGTCGTCAACCGAGGGCGCCAGCCGTCCGTCGTAAAGCGCGCGCGCCCTTGTGC
>NZ_RZQI01001175.1:0-1502 GCF_003998335.1 Mesorhizobium sp. M7A.F.Ca.CA.002.05.1.1
GAGAAGCAAGCCGGCGAAGCGATTCAAAACGATGACTTTTCCGGCGCCCTGCTGGCGCTTAGCGTGTTGCGCGAACCGGTTGATTCATTCTTTGAGCATGTTCTCGTAAACGATGAGGATCAGGCGGTGCGTGCCAACCGCCTGGCGCTGCTCGCCCGCATCCGCGCGGCCACCGGTCAGGTCGCGGATTTCTCCAGGATCGCAGGTTAAGGCGAAGAAAATATTCTCTGCTACCGGCCGCTCAAGCCGGCTTACAGTCATATGGCGATGATCTCTCCGTGGCAAAAGGAACATGTTCCCCAACCCCACGGAGGCTTCCATGAATTCCGATCACGAAATCGAAGTGACAGAAGAAACTCCCGCCGAGGCGCTTGAATCCGCTTCCGAAACCCGCCGCAGCAGCGGTCGAAGCCGCTGACCTGTCTGATGACGACGAAGATGAAGACGAAGAAGACGAGGACGACGCCGAGGACAGCGTGAAGGCTGAAGGCGACGAGTCCGAAGAAGATGACGACAAGGAAGAAGCGGCCTGATTTTTTCAGCCGCCGAATCTATCGATGGCAAGGCGGCGCTGAGGCGCCGCCTTCTCCTATCAGCCGTCCCCCGAAGCCGACGGTCAGCCGCCCCGGCGACGGTCAGTTCTCGAGAATGCTGACGCGCACGCTGTTTTCGTAGACATCGACCTGGATCAGCGGTTCGCCATTGACGATGGCGCGCTTGGTCGAGGAACTCATCGCGCCGCCGCGTTCCAGCATGCGCTGCAGGTCGGCGCGCTGACCGTTGGTCCTGAACCAGCCATCAGCCTCGTCGTCGCTGTCACGGCGGTGGAATTTGTGCCAGTTGGCGCGGTCCTGCCGCACCATCTGCGCGGCATTGTCCAGCGCATAGCCGTCACTCGCCTGATGGTCGCGATCGGAAATGCGCGCGACATAAGATCCCAGCATGTCGTCGGCATGAGCCGCGACGACGCCAAGCAACGACGCCAGCAGAAGGCCTGCCCCGGTTACGATTCCAGATTTTCTCATGATCACCCCCCTTTACCCCTAACGATGAAATCCCGTCTGCCAGAAATACCTAGAACGGGATTTGCCTGGCAATGGTGCGCCGGGCGCCAGACCACCGTCAAGTCACGCCATCGATGTCGGCTGTCTTGGAGCCGGGGCTATTTGGTGTAGCCGTTGGGAGGCATGTGCTGCCCTGCTGCCGGCGCCGGAGCGCTCGGCGGCGTGGGTTGGTTCTCGGCGTTCCCTGAGGGGGCTGCGGAGGCGGTGGCCGTTGCCGGCGCTGTGCCTGCCGCCGGCGCCGTGCCAGCGGCCGGCGCGGCACCGGCCGCTGGTGCAGCGGTTGGCGCCGGTGCAGGGAAATCGGGACCGGTAACGCCGCCACGAATGACCATCGGGCCTGGCTGGAAGCCGTGCCCGGTCGCGGGCTTGTCCGGGATCGCCGCCACTTTTTCATCGGTGACGTCGGGCTGCGCTTCCCCTTTTGCCACCACCGACAGC
>NZ_RZQI01001176.1:0-1498 GCF_003998335.1 Mesorhizobium sp. M7A.F.Ca.CA.002.05.1.1
CATATCGGGCCGCTCGGAGCGGATGTGGAAGAGAAGATCGCCGGCGGTCGAAGGCGCCGAATGAACGGCACCCTTGATCGGCGCAAACGGTTTCAGTTCCAGCGGTCGCCGATCTGGGGAAAGACGATCCCAGAGATCGCGGCCGATGCCGGCAATGCACGAAAGCCGCCCGGAAAGATCGCGGAACCCGACGGTTTTGACGAGATCATCGAGGCCGCCGAGCACGGAGGCTATCTTGGCGAGCGCGGTCTGACCGCTGGCGACGGTGACGACAAGAAAGACCGCCGAAAGCGACAGCGGGGCGTCGACACTTTGCGCATCGATCGGCACGCGATCCCAGTTCTTTCCAGACATCCGAATTCTCCGCTTCGCCGGGATTTGTTTCAGATCGCCCGATATCACGCAACTGCGGATGAGACATCGCGCAACACTGGATGAATTGCCTCTTTATCGACACGCGGATGCGGGTAGAGTGCGGCAGAATTTCAATCAACCCATTCGGAGCTGATGCTCGCTCGCCTGTTCGTGATCTTCGGTGGCCTTTTTGTGCTGGTGCTGTGTGCGGCGCTGGTGGTGCCGTATTTTATCGACTGGACCGGCTACCGCGCCCAATTCGAGCGCGAGGCCAGCGCCATCCTCGGCCGCAAGGTGACCGTGCAGGGCGACGCCACGGCAAGGCTGTTGCCGTTTCCCTCGGTGACCTTCTCGAACGTCGCGGTCGCCGGCGGCCCCAATGGCCAGCCGGCCATGACCGTCGAGACGTTTTCGATGGATGCGGAACTGGCGCCCTTCCTGCGCGGCGAAGTGCTGATCTTCGACATGCGGCTGGTGCGGCCGAAAGCGACCATCGATATCGCCAATGACGGCACCGTCGACTGGGCGATGCGGCCGTCCTCTCCCTTCGACCTCAATCAGATCTCGATCGAGAAGCTGACGGTGACGGAAGGGCAGATCGAACTGCGCCATGCCGCCGGCGGGCGCAGCCACCTGTTTTCCGAGATCAATTCGACCATCTCGGCCAAGTCTCTGGCCGGGCCATGGCGCATGGACGGCACGCTGCGGCTCGACGGTCTTCGCACCACGGTCACTGCCTCCACCGGCAAGGCCGAAGGCAACGGGCAGATGCGGCTTCGGCTGAAGGCCGATCCGGACGCCTATCCGCTGGTCATCGAAACCGACGGCAATGCCGGCATCGTCAATGGCGCTGCCGCCTATTCCGGCCAGTTCAAGATCTCCGGTGCCGACAAGAACAGCGCCGAGCTGCGCGGCACCGATGGCGAGACGGTGAGGGTTTCCGCCGGCAAGCCCGATCCGGGCTTTCGGCTGAACGGCAAATTTTCGCTCGACCACCAGAAACTCGGCGTCGACGAATTCCGCTTCGAGACCGGGCCGCTCGACAACCCCTACACCGCCGACGGCAAGGCTTCTGTCGATCTCGGGCTGAAGCCGAGTTTCGCCATCGAGGCCAATGGCGCGCAGGTGCAGTTCGACGAGGCGG
>NZ_RZQI01001177.1:0-1496 GCF_003998335.1 Mesorhizobium sp. M7A.F.Ca.CA.002.05.1.1
GGATTGTCGCCGGCGAAGTAGATGTAGCGGCCCCATTTGGTGTAGCGCAGGAACAGGAAGAAGAGGAAGGCGAGGCCGGCAAAGACGAACACCTCGACCGGAATATCGAGGAAGCGCAGGCCGCCGAGCAGCTCGACCCAGTGGCCCTGCGGCACCGGCACCGCATCCTGCGTGATCAGCTGCGAGCGCACATAGCCGAAGACGAAGGAGCCTGTCGCCAGCGTCACGAAGATCGCGGGCACATCGGCATAGGCGACGAGAAAGCCGTTGAGCAGGCCGATGGCCAGCACACCGGCCAGCACATAGGCGAAGGCCAGCCCGTCCGGCGTTCCCGAATTCAGAAGTTGCAGATACCAGGCGACAGACATCGCCATGATCGCCACGGCGGAGAGGTCGATGCCGCGTCCGATGATGACGACGGCCATGCCGAGCGCAAGGATGCCCAGCACCGACACGGAGCGGACGATGGCGACGAGATTGTTGGGATCGATGAAACCTGGCAGGCCTATGGCCGCTGCAACGAACAGCACCACCGCTATGGCAAAGACAATGCCTTCCTGATTCAGGCTCCTGAAATTCGGCCAGCCGATCGTGTTCATGTCTGCGTTTGCCCCGATGGCATCGCTGCCATCCCTGGGAAAGAACGCTAATCGGCCCAACGCCGGTTCGTCAAATGAATCCGCGCTCGGAACCCCGGCCGGCAGCGATATTTACCAAATGGACGCGTCGATTGCCGAAGCTGGCGCAATGCTCGGAAAACTCTGCACTTTTGGCAATTGCTTGCGCCATTGCCGCCACTCGCGAAAAGGCTGCACCAAGGCGAAAGGACAAGACGGAATTTATCTCCGCATCAGGCGGAAAAATCGATCTCAATTTCCCGGCGAGTGGCCGGAAACCTCCGCGCCCGCACCTGGCGGCAGCACGAGAAAACGCAACGCCGCCACCAGCCCGATGGCGCCGATCGCCAGGAAGGCCACTCGAAAATCCACAAGATCGAGGGCCGGCCGGTCCCTGGCGATCTGCGACAAATTGAGGATCGCCGCCGCCACCGCGACGCCGAACAGCATCGCCACCTGCTGCAGCATCGAGGACAGCGTCGCCGCCGAGCTTCGTTGCGCCGCATCGATGTCGGCGAAGGCCAGTGTGTTGAGCGCGGTGAACTGCATCGAGCGCGACAGGCCGGCGATCAGCATCAACGCCACCACCAGCGCTTGCGGCGTCTGCGGTGAGATCGCAGCACATGCCATGATCGCCGCCGAAGCGATCAGGCCGTTGACGACCAGCACCGACCGGAAGCCGAAACGGCGCAGCGTTGGTGTCGTCACCGTCTTCATGCCGAGATTGCCGAGGAAATAGGCCAGGATCATCAAGCCGGCATCGACGGACGAGAGGCCAAAGCCGACCTGGAACAGCAGCGGCAACAGGAACGGCGTGGCGTTGATCGCCACCCGGAAAATGGTGCCGGCGGCAAGCGTCGAGATGGCGAAGGTCAGCAC
>NZ_RZQI01001178.1:0-1495 GCF_003998335.1 Mesorhizobium sp. M7A.F.Ca.CA.002.05.1.1
ATCCATAGCCGAAGTTTCACGAAAATCATCCCAAAGCCGGTTGCTGCCATTCAGCGCGCCACTTTCCGTCTGTTGGACTGGATATTGCGGCGCCTGGCCTAATCGCCGCAGTTGAGGAACCGGATAGCCATTATGAGGAGACTGTTTATAACGGTCGCTGAAATCGCGATGACCAAGGGGAGACGATGCGCTACATACGTCCGCTTTCAATAGAAGATGCCGTTGGCCACTTGGCCGGGTCGGCTGGTACGGCCGCCATCCTCGCGGGAGGCAGCGACCTCCTGGTCAGGATGAAGGGCGGCTTTGCCGAACCAGAGCTGATCGTCGACATCAAGGCGATCGATGGCTTGAGCGAGATCCGGGAAACTGCTGAAGGCTTCAGCATCGGCGCCGCGGTTCCCTGCGCCGTCCTGGGAGAGAACACCGCCCTCAAGAAGGCATGGCCTGGTGTCGTCGAGGCGGCCAAGCTGATCGGCTCGAAGCAGGTGCAGGGACGCTGCACCATCGTGGGCAATCTCTGCAACGCCTCGCCGGCCGCCGACAGCGTGCCGGCGCTGGTTGCCGCCGGCGCCAAGGCAGTGGTCGTCGGGCCGGCGGGCCGGCGCACGATTCCCGTGCAGAGCGTGCCGACCGCGCCGGGCAAGACGTCGCTGGCCAAAGGCGAGATCATCGAGGCGATCCTACTCGACAAGCGCGAGCCGCGCTCTGGCGATGCCTATCTGCGTTTCATTCCACGCACCGAGATGGACATCGCGGTGGTCAGTGCCGGCGTGAACCTGACGCTCGACGAGCACGGTGTGGTCAAATCGGCCCGCGTGGCGCTGGGCGCCGTGGCGGCGACGGTGCTTCTGGTCGAAGAGGCGGCGGAGGTGCTCATCGGCTCCAAGCTGGACGAAGCGACGCTGGAGCGGCTCGCCAAGGTCTGTGCGGGCGCCTGCCGTCCCATCGACGACAAGCGCGGCACCATCGAATTCAGACGAAAAGTTGCGGGTGTGCTGGCCCAGCGGGCCGCCACATCAGCCTATACACGTGCAGGAGGCAAATGATGGCTGGTATAGCAGTTTCAACGACAATCAACGGCGACGCTGTCGAGTATCTTTGCCAGCCGGACGAGACGCTGCTCGATGTCCTGCGCGATCGGCTGGGGCTGACGGGCGCCAAGGAAGGCTGCGGCACCGGCGACTGCGGCGCCTGCTCGATCATCCTCGACGATCGGCTGGTTTGCTCATGCCTGGTGCTCGGCGCCGAGGCTGAAGGCCGGCGCGTCGAGACCATCGAGGGCATGGCCCATGGCGATACGCTGCACCCGCTGCAGCAGAAGTTCCTCGAGCATGCGGCGCTGCAATGCGGCATCTGCACGCCGGGCTTCCTGATCGCGGCCAAGGACCTCCTGGCCAAGAACCCCGACCCGACCGAGGAGGAAATCCGCTTCGGCCTCGCCGGGAACCTCTGCCGCTGCACCGGCTACGACAAGATCGTGCGCGCCGTCCAGGAC
>NZ_RZQI01001179.1:0-1493 GCF_003998335.1 Mesorhizobium sp. M7A.F.Ca.CA.002.05.1.1
GTCTCGTCGACGATGTCGTCAGCCGCATCCTCGAAGCCTTCATGGCGATCCCGGTGGTCATCGTTGCGCTGTTGGCCATCGTTGCGCTCGGCACCTCCAAGACGACGGTCATCGTCGTCATCGGCCTGAGCTTCGCGCCGATCATCGCGCGCACCGTGCGCTCGGCGGTGCTGGCCGAGCGCGAGCTCGACTATGTCGCCGCCGCACAACTCAGGCATGAAAGTGCCCTGCATACGATGTTCGTCGAGATCCTGCCCAACGTCATCCCGCCGATCCTGGTCGAAACCACCGTGCGGCTCGGCTATGCCATTTTCGCCGTCGCCACGCTCTCCTTCATGGGCTTTGGCATCCAGCCGCCCTCGCCCGACTGGGGGCTGTCGATCTCCAACAATTACGGCATGATCGGCGGCGGCTTCTGGTGGACGGTGCTGTTCGATGCGCTCGCCATCGCTTCGCTGGTGATCGGCGTCAATCTGGCGGCCGACGGCGTTCACGGAGCGCTCAATGACTAACTCCGCCAAGGCCGAAAACGCACTCGAACTCACCGATCTTTCGGTTGCCTACCGCGTCGCCGGCCGCAATCGCGCCGTGCTGCGCAACCTCAGCCTCACCATCGGCCAGGGCGAAGCCTATGGGCTGGTCGGCGAGTCCGGTTGCGGCAAGTCGACAGTGGCGCTCACCGTCGTGCGCTATCTGCCGAGAAATGGCTCGATCACCGGCGGCGCGATCTCGCTCGACGGCCAGAATGTGATGAAACTTGACGCCGAAGCGCTCAGGCGGGCGCGCGCGGAAAGCGTCTCCATGGTCTATCAGGACCCGGGCAAGGCGCTGAACCCATCGATCCGCGTCGGCCGTCAGCTGACCGAGATTTTTGAACTCGGCGGCGTTTCGGGACGAGCGGCCACTGACCGGGCGATTGCGATGCTGAACCGAGTGCGCATCTCCGACCCGACAAGTGTCATGCAGCGCTACCCGCACCAGCTTTCCGGCGGCATGCAGCAACGCTTGGCGATTGCCATGGCGCTGGCCAACGATCCGTCGATGCTGATCCTCGACGAGCCCACCACCGGCCTCGATGCGACGGTGGAGGCCGAAGTGCTCGACCTGATCGCACAGCTCAGGCAGGAACTGTCAGCCTCTATCCTGTTCATCAGCCACAACCTCGCCGTCGTTTCCAACATGTGCGACCGGGTCGGCGTGCTCTATGCCGGCATGCTGGTCGAGGAAGGACCAACGGAGGTCGTGTTCAACGATCCGCGCCACCCCTACACGGTGGCGCTGCTGCGCTGCCTGCCGCGCGGCGGCCAACGCAAGGATCAGGGCCGGCTCGACACCATTCCGGGTTTCCTGCCCGGCATCGGGGCCGACATCAAGGGCTGCGCCTTCGCCGATCGCTGCGCGCTCGCCGACGATCGCTGCCGCAGCGAATTGCCGCCGCTCTATGATCTGGGCGGCCGGCTGTCGCGCTGCTTCCATCACGACAAGGCGCAGGC
>NZ_RZQI01001180.1:0-1488 GCF_003998335.1 Mesorhizobium sp. M7A.F.Ca.CA.002.05.1.1
GCGACGGCCGGCACCCGAACGTGCAGGCCGAGCCGGCTTTCCAGAAGGGCTGGTTCGAGGTCCAGGACGAAGGCTCGCAGATCGCGGCCGCCCTTGCCGGGGCCGAAGCCGGCATGCAGGTGCTGGATTTTTGCGCCGGCGCCGGCGGCAAGACGCTGGCACTGTCGGCTTCGATGGAAAATCGCGGCCAGATCTTTGCCCATGATGCCGAAAAAGCACGGCTGGCGCCCATCTTCGACCGCATCCGCCGCTCTGAAAACCGCAATGTCCAGATCGTCACCAAGCCGGCCGAACTCGCGCCGCTCGGCAACCACATGGACATCGTGCTGGTCGACGCGCCTTGCACCGGCAGCGGCACCTGGCGGCGCCGTCCCGATGCCAAATGGCGGCTGACGCAAAGGCAGCTCGATGCACGCAAGGGCGAGCAGTCGGCGATCCTCGATGCGGCCAAAGTCTATGTCAAACCAGGCGGCCTGCTGGTCTACATCACCTGCTCGGTGTTTGATGAGGAAAACGGTGAGCAGATCGCGGCCTTTCGGGACCGTAACAGCGGCTTTGTTCCCGTCGACCACCGCCAGCTCTGGGACAGCCGTTTTCCCGGCCATGAGGCAGCCGCACGCATCGGCGCCAGAGGCGACATCTCGCTGTCGCCGGCGCTCAGCGGCACCGATGGGTTTTATCTCTGTGCGTTACGCAGATCGGCCTGAATCCTATTCCTGACGGACGCGTGGCGCCGGCCGGCAGGCCAGGTCGATTGTGCAGTGCAGCAAAAGCATTTGCCTGCCGTCCATGCCTCTGCAATAAGCTTATCCGCGTAAAGGAAGGCAGCGGCAATGGCAGCAAAGATCGTACCCGCCCCGGACTATGAGGATCGCGTCAGGACCTCCTTCGCGCGTCAGAAGGCGATGGCCACGATCGGCGCCGAACTGACGCTGGTGACGCCCGGTATTATCGAGATCGAGATGCCCTATTCGGCGGCATTGACCCAGCAGCACGGCTTCCTCCATGCCGGTGTCATTTCGACGGCGCTGGACTCGGCCTGCGGCTATGCCGCCTTTTCGCTGATGCCGGAAAACTCCGGCGTGCTGACCATCGAGTTCAAGGTCAACCTCCTGGCGCCGGGCAGGGGCGAGCGCTTCCTGTTCCGCGGCTCGGTGACGAAGCCCGGCCGCACCATCATCGTCGCCGACGGCCAGGCCTACGCCTTTGCCGCCGACGGCGAGGCCAAGCTGATCGCCACCATGACTGGCACCATGATGACGGTGGTCGGGCGTGATGGGATTGAAGGGTGAGTGGCCGGTTCGCCGCAGGCGAATTCATCGTGCCGGTGGCACGATGAAAGGCCACGAACGCCGGGAGCTGCCGGAGGCAGCGGGTCCCGGCGAGCGGCGGTGCAGATAAGCAGATGATCGGGCGGAGAGGAATAAATCATCATGGCCGATAAAATCTCGCGCCTGTCGGGCAAGGACGTCCTCTTCGTTATGGCGG
>NZ_RZQI01000117.1:0-10655 GCF_003998335.1 Mesorhizobium sp. M7A.F.Ca.CA.002.05.1.1
TTGCTTTCGGTCGCTCGGCCTGTCCGTGCCCCGTGGCCGGATGTTGGCGATACCCGGCCTATCCGGCCGGTTGCCCCGGTTGCCGACGCACAACGCCTGGAGCCGGCGCGCAAGGTTGCTCAAGACCTGATCGCTCCGCCACGGCTTGATCCCGCTGAGATCGAAAGGGCCGAGCCCCGTCCGCCACTCAGCGAGCTCGGTCTCGCCGTGCCCCCGAAAACGCCAATGCCCGGGGATTGGCGGGAGGTCTTGCTCTACCGCCCGATTGCCACATCGTCGGCGATGTTCGAAGCCATGGGCCGCAAGGTGGTCATCAGCGGAGTGCGGGGCATCGATCTCGACAGCTCCTGCTCGTTTCATGACGTCACCTGGCCTTGCGGCCTTCGCGCACGCGCCGTTTTCAATTCCTGGTTGAGGGGACGCGCGCTGCACTGTTTCGTACCGCCGGACGTCGAGCGTTTTGCCGTCGCCGCACCGTGCAGGCTGGGCAAGCAGGATGTCGGCGCCTGGCTTGTCTCCAACGGCTGGGCCACGGCGCTGCCGAGCGGCATCTACGGCAAGGCGGAGGCGACAGCCCGAAAGGCTGAGATGGGCATATTCGGCCCGGCGCAATAGCCTGCCATTCATTCCCTGATGTTTTGTTTGTTAACCGCCACGGGCGCAGCCTTGATGGGGTCATCACGCAATCGATTAAATTGCAAGCTTCCTTGAAACTGAAATTGCAACACACCGGCCTTATACCAGCCCAACCACAGGAGATCGGCCAGTGATAAAGACTATGGCGAGCACCACCGACCAGGCATGGAAAAGCGTCGCTTTGCTGACCTTTCTGGGAACCGCTGCAATCCTGGGCGTTTCCGTCGGCCTCAATTATCTGCTCCTGTTCTCCGAGGCGCTGACGCCATTTGGGCGCAGCATGATCACGGCAATCCTGTTGCCCGTTGTCCTTGGCGTTCCGCTTTTTCTGTTCGTTGGATTAAAACGGATCGAGCTTCGTCGCTATCGCCGGGAACTCGACAAGTCGGCAACCTTCGACACCATGACCGGCTGCCTGAACGGAGCGGTCTTCACGTCGATGGTCGAAAAAAGAACGGCACGGCCGTCGGTACCGGGGCCGAAATCGGGCGCCTTCCTGGTCATCCATTCGGAACATCTGCGGTCCATCAACCTGCGCTTTGGTCTTGAATGGGGCGATCAGGCCTTGCGGCTCATAGCCTCGACCATACAATCGTCGGTGCGTGCGGAGGATCTGGTTGGACGCATGGGGACGTCGATGTTCGGGGTTTTCCTCGCCGGCGCGACCGAAGCAGAAGCCAGGGAAATCGGCGAGCGTATCCGGGCGCGCATCGCGCAAGTCTATTTCGCGCCAAAAGGGACCGAGGATGCCCTGACCGTCAAGGTCGGCGGCGTGGTGTTCGAAAACCAGGTGGAGTTCGCGGACATGTTCCGGTCCGCCGAGCAGCGCATGGCCGGCGTCCAGGACGGAGCCGCGTTTGAACTGACGCATCTCCATAGCTGACAATCGCTGGGAGCCAGAGCCATTCGGAACCCAGGGGAACTGTCGGACGCGGCCGCGGTTACGCTGAGGACGGGGTAGCCCGTGAAGACGCCGCCCAGGTTTCGGCGATGGCGACGATCGCGGCGTTGATCGGTCCGCTCGGGATCGCCGGCATCACCGAGGCGTCTACGACAAAGGCATTGTCGAAGCCGTTCAGCCGCAAGTCAGGATCGACGACGGCCTCAGTGTCACGACCCATCCGGCACGTGCCGGCCGGATGGTGATGGGTGGAAGCAGCCCTGGCGATGAAAGCATCGAGTTCGGCATCGGACTGAACCGGTGCGCCTGGCAGGATCTCCATATCGCGCCATTCGCCCAGAGCCGCATGATGGCCGACCATGCGCGCCCGCTTCAACGCCATCCTGAATGTCGCGCGATCGTGTTCGGTTTCGAGGTAATGCGGGTCGATGACCGGCTTGTCATTGCGACCAGGCCCGCTCGGTGTGATGCGCCCGCGGCTTGTTGGATGAGTGACGCCGCACAGGATGGTAAAGGCCGAGCCATAAAGCGGGGTCTTCAGGCCCTCGGCCGCCGACGGCGCGACGACGCAGGCCAGCACGATATCGGGACTTCCCGTGGAGCGGGTCGGGTCATCGCTGTGCAGGTACATCAGCGATTCGGAGTGCTGCAGGCGGGAAGGCGGCACCGGCTTCTTCGTGCTGTAGACATTGCCGAGAGCCAGCAGATGATCCTGCAGGTTGCGGCCGACATCGTCGCGATCGGCAAGGCAACGTATGTCAGCTTGCTTCAGCGTATCGGGACAGCCAATGCCCGACCGCATGAGGATGAGCGGCGTGGATACTGCGCCGGCGCAAAGGACGATCCGGTCGGCGCAGAGCGTTCCGGTCTGGCCCCCGCACACCACGCTCACGCCCGTGATCTTGTGGCCGTCCAGCACCAGGTGCTCGACCTCGTGGCCGGCAAGCAAGGTCAGGTTCGGCCGCGCCATGACCTGCGACGACAGATAGGCGTCGGCGACGCTCAGGCGCTTGCCGTCACGTATGTTGAGTGAATTGGGACTAGTGCCGACCAGTTCGCCGCTGTTGTGGTCGCTCAGGGCGGGAGCACCCATGGCGCGCCCGGCGGCGATGTAGGCCCGCACGACCGGACTGACTTCGGCGTCCGGCAGATAGACGTCCAGCGGGCCACTCATGCCGCGTGTCGGCCCGTCGAAGGCAGTGAAGGCTTCGCTGCGGATGAAGCCCGGCAACAACCCCCGATAGGACCAGCGCTCGCCGCCAGCTTGCGCCCAGGGTTCGAAATCATCGGCATGGCCGCGGACATAGGCCATTGCATGCAGGCAGCTCGAGCCGCCGACGATCCTGCCGCGCGGCCATTCATGGACGCGGTTGGCGGTGAAGGGCTGGGGCACGGTCCGGTAGCTCCAGTCGTAGGCGCGGCCCTGAAGCATCGTCCATTTCAGCGGATCGGCGATGTCGGGATCGGCCGGCATCGCCCCGGCCTCGACGAGGCCGACCTGGCACGACCGGTCTTCACTGAGCCGGCTGGCAACAACCGAGCCGGCGGATCCCGCACCGATCACCAGCACGTCGAAATGACGTTTCAATTTGAAATTCCCCGCACAGGCTCACTATCGGAAGCTGATACGATCACGCGGCAAAGGCGCCGGCATTCGACCGTTCCATGATCTGTCTCTGCACGGACAAAAGGTGCGTGCGCATTGCGGCCTCTGCCGCTTCGGGATCGCGCTGCGAGATCGCTTCGGCGATCAGGCGATGCTCGCCGTCGCGGTGGGCGATCCGCTTGGGGCAGGTGGGGGCTGCGGTGCGCGCAACTTTCACCCGCGCATCGACGCCGACCTGGCGCAGCATCTTGTAGAATTCCGCGGCGAGATGGTTGCGGGCCGCGGCAACGATCGCGAGATGGAAAGCGAAGTCGACCTCACCCGACGGGGCGTTCTCCGGCGTGGTTGCCGCGTCGAGGATCCGCGCCGTCTCGAAAGAGGAGGCGCGCAGCGACGCCAGTCGGGCAAGGCCCGGCTCCATGATCAGGCGCAATTCCAGGACCTCGATCGGATTGGTTACCCTGACCAGTTCCTCGCCATATCTCGGAAGGGCGGTCGGCGCCCGCCTGGCGCGCGCCGGTTTGAGGTCGCCCGAAAGGCGCAGCACTTCAAGCGCCTTGCGAAGCTGATGGCGCTTGACGCTCAGATGTTGCGCAAGATCGCGCTCGGACGGAAGCTTGCCGCCGCCCTGCTGCAACTGGCGGACCGCGGCGATGATGTCGTCGAGATCCGATGGTCCGACCTGCGGCTCGAATGCGCTCAAAACCAAATCTCCTGTCCGATCGGCAGACCGCCGACTCAACGTCCCGACATCATATTGTGACACGAAAACCTGTTCGACGGCACTCAACCAATTCAACCAATCTACAACTGTACGCAATGGTTGACAACACTAGTTGCGCGATGGTTGACTGCCCATGTCGACGGTTGCCATCGCGGCGGACCGTCTTTCTCCCGAGGATCACGCATGCCGGCTGGCGAAACCTTTGACTACGTCATTGTCGGTGCGGGATCGGCCGGCTGCGTGCTGGCGAACCGGCTGAGCGAGGACCCTGCCGTATCGGTGCTTCTGCTGGAGGCGGGGGATTGGGACCGCGATCCGATGATCCACATCCCGCTCGGCTGGGGCAAGATACTGACCGAGCGCCGCCACGACTGGATGTATTTCTGCGAGCCCGAGGCCAATGTCGGCGGGCGCAAGGTCGAATGCGCGCGCGGCAAGGTCATCGGCGGCTCTTCCTCCACCAACGCCATGGCTTATGTGCGCGGCAATCGCGGCGACTACGATCGCTGGGCGGCAAGCGGCCTGACGGATTGGTCGTTCGACAAGGTGCTGCCCTACTTCAAGAAGCAGGAGCGCTGGGAAGCGGGGGAAAGCCGGTACCGTGGTGGCAGCGGGCCGCTGAACACCCAGTTCTGCCGGTACAAGGACGAACTGATCGATGCCTTCGCCACAGCCAGCCGTGATGCCGGATACCCGCAGACCGACGACTATAACGGCGCCATACAGGAAGGCTTCGGCCGGCTGCAGATGACGATCGCCAACGGCCGCCGCTGCTCGACCGCGACCGCCTATCTGCGGCCGGCCATGCGCCGCGGCAATGTCAAGGTGCTGACCGGCGCGATGGCGACGAAGATCCTGCTCAGGGATGGGCGCGCGGCGGGCATTGCCTACACCAGAGGCGGGGCGAGCCATGAAGTTCTGGCGCGGCGCGAAGTCCTGCTTGCCGGCGGCGTCATCAACACGCCGCAGCTGATGATGCTGTCAGGCATAGGCGACGGCGGTGAGCTCGCGGCGCATGGCATCGAGACGAAGGTCGATCGTGCGCAGGTCGGAAAGAATTTGCAGGACCATGTTTCGGTCATCCTGATGTATCGGCGCAAACAGCCGGGACCGTTTCTCAAGATGATGCGGGCCGATCGTATCGGGCTGGATTTCGTCAAGACCTATCTCACCGGAAAGGGCTTTTCGGGAGATGTGCCTGGCGGCGTCGTGGCATTCCTGAAGAGCGACGCAAGCCGGCCGCTGCCGGACGTGCAGCTGCTTTTCACCGCTGCACCGCTGGGGGCATGGCCTTACATGTCGCCGTTCAAGGCGCCGTTCGCCGACGGCTTTGCGACCCGTATCGTTGCGGTGCAGCCGGAGAGCCGCGGCAGCGTCAAGCTGGCGTCGAGCGATCCGGTCGCTGCGCCGCTGATCCACCAGAACTTCCTGTCCTCGCAGAGCGACTGGCAATCGCTTCGCGCCGGCTTTCGCGTTGCGCGCAACCTTGCCAGCCAGCCGTCCATGGCTCCGTTCGTTGGCGCGGAGTTCTTTCCCGGCCCGAAATGCGAGAGCGACGAAGAGATCGACGAGCATATCCGCAAGACCTCGATCACCGTGCATCATCCGGCCGGCACGTGCCGCATGGGCGTCGATGCGGCATCGGTGGTCGATCCGGAATTGCGGGTGCGCGGCATCGCCGGACTTCGTGTCGTGGACGCCTCGGTCATGCCCGACCTCGTCTGTGGTAACATCAATGCGGCGGTCATCATGATCGCCGAAAAGGCCGCGGATCTGATCCGCAGCCGCGCTCAACAGAGCGTGGCGGCCTGATAGAGGCGGCCGGAATACAACCAAAGTCTTTTGGTTGAGACTGAAAAACTGCGTTGGTTGGACTGTCATGCGCTTCCGCATGGCCGTGGCGAAGCGGTTCCACGCCCTGATTGCGAGCCGTATCTCGCGCATTTCTAGGCTATTCTGCCTATTTTTGGGCATTTGCCTTCCAAAAATGCACCTCAACCAAAAACTTATAAAATTCGCAATTTGGCTATTGTCGAGCAAAACCAATGCGAATACGGTTGAGTTGGTTAGAAGTATTTTCTTCGTGACGAGAGGTGTCCGATATGTCCCTGGCGCAACCAGCTAACGATGTGCTCACCAACAAGAAGGCAGCACTCAAGGGCCTCTATGACGCCCTCTACGCAAAGAACATGTTTCCGTTCTGGGCGACGTCGGAAGGCGTCGACCATGACGAGATCAAGCAGCTGATGGCGACGTCGAAGGCCGTTCCCTTCGTGTGGTCCTATTCGGACATCGAGCCGCTGCTGCAGCGCGCCGCCGAACTGGTGACCATGGACGACAGTGAGCGCCGTTCGCTGATCCTGGTCAATCCCGGTCTTGCGCCCAAGCGTGCATCGGTCAGCACCATGTACACCGCCTACCGCCTGAACGATCCCGACGAGATCATGCCGCCGCACAAGCACTCGCCGAGCGCCATCCGCTTCGGCCTGACCGGCAAGGGCAATTTCACCGGCGTCGAGGGCGAAGACGTGGTTTTTGGCCCGGGCGACATGGTGCTGACGCCCAACGACGCCTGGCACAATCATGGCACCGTCGGCGGCGAGCAGGCGGTCAACCTGTCGGTGCTCGACTTGCCGCTGGTCGAAACGCTGCATGCCGTCCATTTCGACCACAAATACACCGAGATGGTCGATGGCAAGGAAGTCGAGAAGAAGGTGCAGACCGCCCGCTATCCCGGTGACTACTCACAGCGCATCTATGGCGAGGGTGGCCTGATGCCGCGTTTCGTCGACCACAAGCGCGGCGGCGGCCTGTCGTCGCCGATGTATGTCTATCGCTGGGAGAAGATGGAAGCGGTCCTCGACGCCCACAAGGATTGGGATGGCGACCCCCATGAAGGCATCGTCATCGACTATGTCGATCCGACCACCGGCGGACCCGTCTTCCACACCATCAATTTCTACGTGCAGATGCTGCGCCCCGGCGAGAAGACCTTGCCGCAGCGCGAGACCGCCAGCCTGCTCTTGGCGCCGTTCCGCGGCAACGGCCATTCGATCATCGACGGCAAACGTTATGACTGGAACCAGTTCGACACCATCGCCATACCTGGCGGTTCCTGGGTCGAGCATGTCAACGGCTCGTCGAGCGAGCCGGTGATCTTCTTCGGCGCCACTGATGCGCCGACGCAGAAGGCGCTGCTCCTCTACAAGCGCTGGGGCCGCAACCAGGCCGGCGATCTGCTCCGCCTCGTCTAGTTTCCGGTCCTTCGGCAAGCACTGTCCCGCCGCGATTGGCGGCGTGGACATCGAAAACGACGCTTCAGCAGCAAGGGTGTATGCATTTGGTTTCGGCGTTCAACACCAAGCAGATCGGCCATGTCGACTGTCCAGGCGGCGGCCAGGTCTGGGTCGATGGCAACATCCTTTATATCGGCCACATGCGGCCGCCGAGCGGCACGACGCTGGTCGATATTTCCGACCCGCGCAATCCGCGCAAGATAGCCACGATCGATGTTCCGCCCGGCTGGCACTCGCACAAGGTGCGCGCCAAGGATGGGCTGATGATCATCAACCACGAGCGCTTTGGCGATGCCGGCCCGGCCGATTTCGGCGGCGGACTGGCGCTTTACG
Source organism: Mesorhizobium sp. M7A.F.Ca.CA.002.05.1.1 (assembly GCF_003998335.1). Taxonomy (NCBI): domain Bacteria; kingdom Pseudomonadati; phylum Pseudomonadota; class Alphaproteobacteria; order Hyphomicrobiales; family Phyllobacteriaceae; genus Mesorhizobium; species Mesorhizobium sp. M7A.F.Ca.CA.002.05.1.1. Next base: position 7,497 of record NZ_RZQI01000117.1, read on the forward strand.
ACACAACCAAGCCGGCGCAGCCCAAGCTCATCTCGAAATGGATAACCGGCGGCAAGGGCGTCCACCGCTACGACTTCGACGGCCGTTACGTCTACATCTCGCCGACCGCCGACGGTTATGTCGGCAACATCGTGATGATCCTCGACCTGATCGATCCGGCACAGCCGGTCGAGGTCGGACGCTGGTGGATACCCGGCCAGTGGACGGGTGGCGGCGAAGAATACCCGTGGCATGACTATGTCACGCCGCGTTGCCACCATCCGCTGCGCATGGGCGACCGGCTCTATGTCAGCTACTGGCATCACGGCCTGTTCATCCTCGACATTTCGGACATCACCAAGCCGAAACTGGTCTCGCACGTCAATTCGAGCCCGAGCTTTCCGCATCCCACCCACACCTGCCTGCCGATCCCGCAGTTGCTGAAGGGCCGCAACATCATGGTGGTGGCGGACGAGGATGTCGCCAAACTGCGACCTTCGCCGCCGGCCTTCACCTGGATCTACGACATCACCGACGAGACCAACCCGTTGCCGATCTCGACCTTCCAGGTGCCGGGCCTCGACCCGGATGGCGCGCCGCAACCGCCGATGACCGGCTGCCACCAGCCCTCCGAGCGGTTCAATGGAACCGTCATTCCGTTTGCATGGTTCGCGCAGGGGCTGCGCCTCGTCGACATCGCCGATCCGTTCGCGCCAAAGGAAGTCGGCCATTTCATGCCCGACGCGCCGGAGGGGGCGGAGCGTTCCTCGTCCAACGACGTGACCATCGACGACCGCGGCATCGTCTACCTGATCGATCGCATCCGCGGCGTCGACATCATCGAAACCAGCGTTCTCTAGGGGGGTATGTTGAGCGACAGCACGCGAAAATCCGCCAGCCACTACGCCATCGGCAACAAGAACCCGAACCTGCCGTTTCATCCGGCGGTGCGTGCGGGCGATTTCATCTTCGTCTCGGGCCAGGTGCCGAAGGACGAGAACAACAACGTGATCAGCGGCACGATCGAGGAAGAGACGCTGGCGACGCTGAAGACCATTGCACGCGTCATCGCGCATGAAGGCGCGACGCTGTCGGATGTCGTGCGGATCACCACCTATCTCGAGGATACGCGCGATTTCGGCCGCTACAACAAGGCGTTCCTCGAAGGGATCGGCGACGCCGTTCTGGCACGCACGACCGTCGAGGCAAAGGCCGTCATCAACACCAAGATCGAAATGGACGCCATCGTCTACAAGCCGCTGCCGGCGAGCAAGTAGGCCTTGGACACTAGCGAGGAGACGACATGTACAAGCTGTTAGGCCGCCAGACATCAGGCAACGTCCAGAAGGTGCTCTTCATGCTCGAAGAGCTGGGGGCCTCCTACAAGCGCGAGGATTATGGCCGCCAGTTCGAGAACACGCAGACGGCGGAATACAAGGCGCTCAACCCGACCTCCAAGGTGCCGACGCTGGTCGACGGCGACACCGTGATCTGGGAGTCCAACACCATCCTGCGCTATCTCGCGGCATTCGGCGGCGAACAGTTGAATGGCGCCACGCCGGCCGAAAAGACCGAGGTCGAGCGCTGGATGGACTTCCTGCTGGCTGCGGTCAATCCGGGCTACCTGGCGGCCTTCAAGGGCGCCAAGCTCACGCCCGAAGAACAGACCGCCGAATACAAGGAACAAGTGAAGGACCTTGTCGCGCAGCTCAAGATCGTCGACGGCCACCTGGCCGGCAAGGACTTCCTGGCGCTCGGCAAGCTGACCCTTGCAGACATTGCCTGCGCGCCGATCCTGAAGCGCTGCGTCGACTTCAAGATCGACCGGCCGTCGATGCCCAATCTGGAGCGCTGGGTGGCCGCAATCGCCGCCCGGCCGGCTTTCAAGGCGGCAACCACTGCTGCTCCCGCAAAGGCGGCATGATGATCAAGCGCGCCGCTCTCATCGGACTGGGAACGATGGGTCCAGGCATCGCCGCGCGGCTTTCGCGCGGCGGGCTCGATGTGACGGCGTATGATGTTTCGCCAGGGGCAATCGAGCGCGCCCGCGGCATGCTCGATCTCGCCGGCGGCGTGCTCGACCGTCTCGACATCAAGGCGCCCGGGACTGGCGCCGGCAGCGTGCGTTTCGTCGAGACGATCGCCGAGGCCGTCGATGGCGCCGAACTGGTGATCGAGAACGTGCCCGAGAATATCGACATCAAGGCGCAGACCTATCGCGACATCGATCCGCTGATCGGCCCGTCTGTCATCGTCGCCTCCGACACGTCGGGCATCCCGATCACCAAGCTGCAGGCGCATATCTCGCAACCCGAGCGGATGGTCGGCATGCACTGGTCGAACCCGCCGCACATCATCCCGATGATCGAGGTGATCGGCGGCGAAAAGACCGCGCCTGAAACCGTGACTGTTATCCGCGATCTCATCCGCTCGATCGGCCTGCTGCCGGTGGTGGTGAAGAAGGACGTTCCAGGCTTCGTCGAGAACCGCGTGCTCTATGCGCTGCTGCGCGAGGCGGTCGATCTTGTCGAGCGCGGCGTCATCGAGCCGGAAGACCTCGACACCTGCGTATCCTGGGGCATCGGCTACAAGATTGCCGTCATCGGCCCGATGGCGCTGCTCGATATGGCGGGGCTGGATATCTACAAATCCGTCTCGTCCTTCCTGAATGCCGATCTCTCCAACCGTGACGATGTCGCGCCGATGGTGCTGGAGAAGACGGCCGCGTCGAAGTTCGGCATCAAGTCGGGCGAGGGCATGTTTGCCTACACGCCCGAGCAGACAAAAGCGCTGCAAGGTGAACGGGCGCGCAAGCTCGTCGCGGTGCGGCGCATCCTGGAAGGCCGGGAGTAGCCAATGTCACATGGTGCGCAGAGGGCAGGCCGGTTCGAGGAGTTCCACCGGTCGGCTGTTTGTGTGAAGGGCGCCTTCGCCATCAAGATGGTGCGGGTGCGGCAGAAAACAGCACGCGGGGCGGCAAGCCATGCGCATTGAAACCATCCGAGCCGCCGGCGACAGGCCGGCCCATATCCGCCATGACGATCTGATCTCCGCCAAAGGCGTTTCGGTGGTCATCGCCCGGCAGCTGATCCTCAGGAACATCGATCTTTCGGTGCCAAAGGGATCGTTCGTTTCCCTTATCGGCCCTTCCGGCTGCGGCAAGAGCACTTTGCTCAAGGT
>NZ_RZQI01001181.1:0-1485 GCF_003998335.1 Mesorhizobium sp. M7A.F.Ca.CA.002.05.1.1
GTCCGGCGCCTCGTAGATGATCTTCGAGGCATTGATGTCGGGGAAATTGCCGCCGCCACCGGCCCGGTAATTGTTGGTCGCGATGACGAATTTCTGTTTAGGATCAATTGGTTTTCCATCGAAACTCAGGTCGACGATCCGATTGGCGCCAGCGTTGGCCAGCCCGCCCTTGGCATCGTATTTCGACGGCTGCGACAGATCGATCTTGTAGGTGACGCCGTCGATGACGTCGAAATTGTAGGACGGAAAATTAGTGTTGATGAGGGCCTGGTCGGCCTTATCAGGCTCGATCCGGTTGAAGATGCCGGCCGACATTTCCAGCCATTCCTTAACCTGCGCACCGGTGATTTCGACCGCACGCACGGTGTTGGGATAGAGATAGAGGTCGGCAACGTTCTTGATGGCGATGTCGCCCGCCGGCACGTCGGTATAGTAGTCGGCGCCGTTGCGCCCGCCGGCCTTGAACGGCGCGGCCGCCGACAGCAGCGGCACATCCTTCCATTGCGTGTTCTTGAGGATATCCCTGAGGTACCAGGTCTGCGCCTGGCTGACGACCTGCACCGACGGATCGTCGGCGACCAGCGCGAAATAGGAATAAAGCGGCGCGGAGGTCTTGCCGACGGGACGCCGCACATAGGCCAGCGTCGCCTGGTGGTCCTGGTCGAGGGCCGCGATGATGCGCTTGTCGTCCGGGACAGTCGGCTTGTTCTTGTTGTCGAGGCGTTCGAAGATCGGCCGCGCTTCGGAGGTGGCTGAAACGACCTTCCATTTCGACCCGTCACGCTCCAGCATCAGGTCGATCAGCCCCATATGCGAGCCCCAGAAACCGCCCATGACGGCGGGTTTGCCCTGCAGCGTGCCCTTTTGCGTGTCGACACCGTCGAGCGACTGGAAATCCTTCTTGCCGGGGAACACCAGATGCTGGTGGCCGGTGAACACCGCATCGATGCCGTCGACGCCGGCGACGAAGAACGAGGCGTTCTCCATCATGTCGCCCTGCTTCACGTCGATGCCGGAATGCGACAGCGCAAGGACGATGTCGGCGCCCTCCTCCTTCATCTGCGGCACCCAGGCCTTGGCCGCCTCGACGATGTCGCGCGTCTTGACGTTGCCCTCGAGGTTCTTGAGATCCCAGACCATGATCTGCGGCGGCACGAAGCCGATGATGCCGATCCTGATCGGCTGCTCGGCGCCCGAACCGTCCTTGATCTTCTTGTCGAGGATGACATAGGGCTTGAGATAGAGCTTGTCGTCGCGCGGGTTCGCGGCAAGCTCGGTGCCGCGGATCAAATTGGCGCAGACGAAGGGAAAATTGGCGCCGGCCAGCACCTTATCCAGGAACGACAGGCCGTAGTTGAACTCGTGGTTGCCCAGCGTGGAGCACTCGTAGCCAAGCAGGTTCATGCCTTTCATGATCGGATGCAGGTCGCCGTCCTTCAGCCCCTTCTCATAGGCGATGTAGTCGCCCATCGGATTGCCCTGCAG
>NZ_RZQI01001182.1:0-1478 GCF_003998335.1 Mesorhizobium sp. M7A.F.Ca.CA.002.05.1.1
GTATTATCGCGAGCCGCTACCCGGCCCACGACTGGAATATCTATGCTGCCCAGGCCTCGGACGGCGACAATTTCGCCGGCGATTCAGAGCGATGCATTTCGCTTCTCAACGGCGAGCTCATGCGGCTGTGCCAGTATTTTGCCTATGTCGAGATCATCGACGAGCGTGAAGCCCATATTTTCGGCTCGACCGAAAACGGGACATCGCTGTGGCGTGCCTATAACGCCATCGACCAGAAATGGCCGAACTTCCAGATGAGCCGCATCGCTACGCCCGCCGATATCTACCCGGTCTTTCGCCAGCTTTTCGGCAGGCAGCCGGTCTCCCTCAAGCGGGCATGAGGGTTCCCGATGGTCAGACAAGCCAGCAAATCCAGCCTGCTTTTTTCGGGGTCCGACTGGGATTTCAAAACATTGTCGCGGGCCTATGACGCGATCGAGGCACTTGCGGTCGAAGAGCTTCATCTGGACACCTATCCCGTTCAGATGGAGATCATCTCCTCGCAACAGATGCTCGACGCCTATTCGTCCATTGGCATGCCATTGATGTACCGTCACTGGTCTTTCGGCAAACATTTCCTCCACCAGGATCTGCTCTATCGCAAGGGCGGGCGAGGGCTTGCTTATGAACTGGTCATCAATTCCAATCCCTGCATCGTCTATCTGATGGAGGAAAACACCATGGCCCTGCAGGCCTTGGTGACGGCCCATGCAGCGCTCGGGCACAATCATTTCTTCAAGAACAATCAATTGTTCAAACAATGGACGGATGCAGGTGCGATCCTCGGCTACCTGGACTTCGCCAAGGGCTACATAGTCCGTTGCGAGGAGCGGCACGGCCTCGCCGCCGTCGAGGCTGTGCTCGATTCCGCCCACGCGCTGATGGATCAGGGCGTGTTTCGCTATCACCGGCCGCCGAGGCTGTCTTCGGAACGGCAGCGCGAAGGAATTCGCGAGCGTCTCGAATACGAGGAGCGCTCCTACAACGACTTGTGGCGTACGCTGCCGCCTTCGCAGCAAGCGGCCAACGACAAGGGCCAGGACCCGGAGCGGAAGAAATCGCTAAACCTGCCTGAGGAAAACCTGCTCTATTTCCTGGAAAAGAACAGCCCGGTCCTGGAGCCCTGGCAGCGTGAGATCATCAGGATCGTTCGGGTCATCGCGCAATATTTTTACCCGCAACGGCAAACACAGGTGATGAACGAGGGCTGCGCCACGTTCGTGCACTATACGCTGATGAACATGCTGTTCGACCGCGGCCAGATCAGCGAAGGCGCCATGCTCGAAATCCTGCGCAATCATTCCAACGTGGTCTTTCAGCCGGCGTTCGACGATCCGCGTTTTTCAGGCATCAACCCCTATGCTCTCGGCCTCGACATGATGCAGGACATTCAGCGCATTTCGACCAAACCCACGGCCGAGGACCGCGATTGGTTCCCTGACATCGCTGGCCAGGGCAACTGGCGCGAGGTCCTGCTT
>NZ_RZQI01001183.1:0-1470 GCF_003998335.1 Mesorhizobium sp. M7A.F.Ca.CA.002.05.1.1
CTCTGGGTCAACACCACGAAGCCGTCCGAGGTTCGCGATGGCGCCTGATCCACTCGTGCGGCTGCAGGCGGTCTCGAAGATTTTTCCTGGCGGCATCGTCGGGCTCGACGCCGTCGACCTCGACATTATCAGCGGCGAGTTTGTCACGCTGCTCGGGCCGTCGGGTTGCGGCAAGACCACCAGCCTGCGCGTCATCGCCGGTTTCGAAAGCCCGTCGAGCGGCAAGGTGTTGCTCGATGGTCGCGATATCACGGCCCTTCGGCCCTTCGACCGGCCGGTCAACACCGTGTTCCAGGATTATGCGCTGTTCCCGCACATGAATGTCGCCGAAAATGTCGGCTTCGGTCTGTCACTGCGCAAACTGTCTGGAGCCGAACAGGCAAAGCGAACCGGCGAAGCCCTCGACATGGTCGGTCTCGCCGACAAGCTTGGCGCCCGCGTCTCCGAACTGTCGGGCGGCCAGCGCCAGCGCGTCGCGCTGGCGCGTGCCATCGTCTGCGAACCACGCGTGCTGCTGCTCGACGAGCCGCTGTCGGCGCTCGATGCGCATCTGCGCGAACAGATGCAGGTTGAACTGAAGCGGCTGCAGTCGCGGCTCGGCACCACCTTCGTCATGGTCACCCACGACCAGACCGAAGCGCTGTCGATCTCCGACCGCATCGTCGTCATGAACAAGGGCCGCATCGAGCAGATCGCGCCGCCGGCCACCCTTTACGACCGGCCCGCCACGAAGTTTGTGGCGAGCTTCATCGGCACCATGAATCTCCTGCAATCGCGCTTCGTCGGCCGAGACGGCGATCGCCTGCGCTTCGCCGCCGGCGCCCTGCCGCTGGAGGCTATTTCTGAAACTAGCGAGGCACCTGCCGAGGGCGCCACCCGCACCATCGGCGTGCGTCCGGAGGATTTGCTGGCGATGACCGAGGCCGCGCCCGGCACCGCGCCGGCGCGCGTCAACAGCGTCGTCTTTCACGGTCGCACGCTGCGCCTTCATGCCGAACTCGGGCAGGGCGCGCCTGTTGTCATCGATGCGCCGCGCCAGGCCGAGGGTTCCCAATTCAGCGTCGGAGACGTGGCGCATATCAGCCTGCGCCGTGGTGCCAACTGCCCGGTGCTACCAAGCTAATTTTGTCGACGTTAAATAACCGGAGCACACGCCGCGCGGTGGCTACAAGCCGTCGGTCAACGGCCGGGGGTATGTCGACTGGTCGATCCACGATTTTCGGGAGGTCAGGGCATCATCGGCTACGGATCGTAGGGTTCGGCCCCTGCTCGAAAATGCTTGCTCCGCCGTTAAGCTTGCGGGCGCTGATGCGGAAACCATTAGCGCCGGTTTTGTTTTCACTTGATTCGTTCCCTTTTTGTTCTAAGCTTCTCGGCTTGATACAATCTGCCGGACGAGATCGGTTGTGAGTGGGCAATTTTCATACGGAACCGCGAAGAACGGTCAGACCTTTTTCCGATTTGAAGGAC
>NZ_RZQI01001184.1:0-1469 GCF_003998335.1 Mesorhizobium sp. M7A.F.Ca.CA.002.05.1.1
GCACCAGGCTGATCAGTGACAGCATCACGGTCATGCCGAGGCCGCGCAGGGCCAGCGGATAAGAGCCGGCGAGGCTTTGCAGTTGTTGCCAGATCATGTCCGCGCCCCCGCCGTGCCGAGCCAGCGGCTGGAGACGCCAGCCAGTCCTTTCAGTCCGTAATACAGCAGCAGGTAGAAGGCGGCGATGGTGAGGAAACCTTCGGCCGGCATGAAGCGGTCGGAAGCGAGCAATTGGCCGGCGCGCGTCAGTTCGGAAACCGAGATCAGCGACAGAAGGGCGGAATCCTTGACCAGCACGATCGCCTGGCCAAGCAGCGGCGGGATCGTCACCTTGAAGGCCTGCGGCAGGACGACCAGACGCATGCGCTGGACATAGGTCATGCCCGAAGCGACGCTGGCCTCGACCTGGCCACGTGGGATCGACAGGATGCCGGCGCGAATGATTTCAGCGATATAGGCGCCGCTGTTGAGCGACAGCGCGAGAATGCCGACGACCAGCTCAGGCAGGACGAAGCCGAGCCGGGGCAGGCCGAAATAGAGGAAATAGAGCTGCGCCAGCAAGGGTGTGGCGCGTACGGCGTCGATATAGGCCTTGGCCGGCACGCGAAACAGCCAGCCGCGCTGCAGGTTCATGGCGCACAGCACGATGCCGACGATCAGTGCGCCGACAAAGGACAGCGCCGACAGCCAGACGGTCGTGATCAGGCCCTGCCCGAACAGCGGCAGATATTCGACAATGGTGCGGAAACTGAAATTTTCGAGCATCGTTGGGTGCAATCCCCAGAGTGCAGGAAACGACGGATGAAGCGAAATTCCAGGCGGTTTCGCGGCGCTTGAGACGCGCGCGAAACCGCCTGGGTTTTATCGCTGCTTAGTGGTCTTTCTTCCAGGCGTCGGAATTGACCCAGTAGTCGAGGTTCTTCTGCAGGCGACCATCGATGGTGACCTGGTTGAGGAACAGGTTCATCCAGATCAGCAGGTCCGGCTCGTCATAGCGGGTGGCGAAGGCAAGCGGCTCCTTCGACAACAGGTCCGGCATGATGGTGAAGCTGCCGGCCGGATAGGCGGTCGACTGGCCCTTGACCGCCGAGACGTCGTTGACGCCGCAATCGGCCTGGCCGTTGTTGACGGCGTCGAGCAGCAGCGGACCGCCGCCCTTGTAGCTCTTGATGTCGGCGTCGGGGAAGGCTTTCTTGGCTTCCTTCTCGCCGGTGGCGCCGAGCAGCACGGCGATCTTGGTGCCCTTGGCCTTGCAGTCCTCAGTGGTCTTGAACTTGCTGTCGGCCTTGGTGAAGACGGTGCTGCCCGTGTACATGTAAGGCGTGGTGAAGGCGACCTTCATGCCACGCGCCAGCGTCGGTGTCATGTCGGCGACCAGAAGGTCGGCCTTACCCGACAACAGCGCCGGAATCAGACCATCCCAGTCGAAGTCGAGGAACGTGATTTTCACACCCATTTCCTTGGCCATC
>NZ_RZQI01001185.1:0-1463 GCF_003998335.1 Mesorhizobium sp. M7A.F.Ca.CA.002.05.1.1
GAACCGCCGCGGCGAGGCGGCGATGCTGCCGCTGGAGGCGGGCGAGGCCGTTGCCCAGCCGGCCGAGCAGGTGGAGAGCATTGCCTCGCGCGAGATCGTCGACGCATTGCAGGCGATCAGCCCCGACCGTCGCGCAGCCCTTGTCATGGTTGCCATCGAAGGTTTTTCCTATGCCGAAGCCGCCAACATTCTGGGCGTGCCTGCGGGCACGCTGATGTCGCGCATTGCGCGCGGGCGTGAGGAATTGCGCGGGTTGCTGGACGACACGGCGCGCCGCCGCGCGATAAGGATCGTCGAGAAATGATCCGCCGCGACTTTTCCGAACGTGACATCCATATGGCGCTCGATGGCGAGCTGCCCGGCGATGAGCGCGCGGCCTACGATGCCTGGCTCGACGCCAATCCCGAGATGAAGGCCAGGAGCGCCCGTTTCACCGCCGACCGGGCGGCGCTGCGTGCCGCCTTCGCCGACGTGCTGGACGAAGCCGTGCCTGGGCACTTGCGCAAGGTCGTGCTTGGCGAGGTGCCGGTCAAGGCAGCTGTGTCACGCTCACGCTGGTGGCTTGCCGCTGCTGCCGCCGTGCTTCTGGCCGTAGGCGGACTTGGTGGCTATTTTGCCGGCATCGATGGCATCGGCCAGGAGGACCCGGCCGAAGATCGGCTGGCCGAGCAGGCAATCGCGGCTCATGTCATCTATGCCGCCGAAAAGCGGCATGCCGTCGAGGTGCCGGCCAGCGACAAGGACCATCTGCAGACATGGCTGTCCAACCGGATAGGGCTGAATCTGGTGGCGCCGGACCTGACCGCCGACGGATTCCAGCTGGTCGGCGGCCGGCTGTTGCCGGCAGGCGAGAGCAAGGCCGCCATGCTGCTTTACGAGGACGGCAATGGGCAGCGTATATCGCTGTTTGTCACCACGGAATCGACGGAGAATGCCAAGGGCACCTACGCCGCCGCGCAAGATGGACCCGAGGCCGTCTACTGGCTGGACAAGGGCTATGGCTGCGCCGTGGTCGGCTCCTTGCCGCGCGAGCGGCTGGCCGAGGTTGCCAGGAGCGCCTACACGCAACTTGTGAACGGGCTGGCAAGCTGAACGGCATTGCTTTTGCCGGTGCCGTCGATCCGCGAATGCCGATCCGGCCGAAGGGCCCTTTCACACCCGTCGAGTCGGCGTCGGATTTGTCACAATTCGGCCCTAATCGAGGTGCGATAGCGCTTGATGAATGCCGTCGCATCGCCCCGAAAATCGGAAGCGGTTTTTGGAAACACGAGGCGAAGATTCAAGGTGGTGGAGCGGACTTTGTGCGCCCAGGTGGACGCCGGTTTTCCCAACGCCCTGGTCGGCGTCAAGGACGTGTTCGAGTAGGGCCATTTCCACCACCAATCGAGGTTTTCTGAAGCCGCATGCCTGCCGAGATCCGCACGGCCCGCGCGTCTGACGTCGATGATCTCGCCGCCATTGAG
>NZ_RZQI01001186.1:0-1462 GCF_003998335.1 Mesorhizobium sp. M7A.F.Ca.CA.002.05.1.1
ACCTGTGCGAGCGCATCGTCGTCATCGATCATGGCCGCGTCATCGCCGACGGCACGCCGGGCGACGTTCAGAAGAACCCTGCCGTGATCGCAGCCTATCTCGGCAGCCGCACGGCGCGCGCCAAGACCGAAACGCCTGAAAACCAGACCGCATGACCCGCAACGACAGCCAACCATAAGAAATCCAGAAGGAGAACCGACATGCCAAGCCTCTATCGCCTCCATCGCGCCGCTTTGTGCGCTGCCGTGTTCAGCATCGCCGCCATTTCGACGGCCAGCGCCGAAGAGATCATCATCGGTGCCGCGACCGCGCAGACCGGCGGCCTTGCCCCTTACGACCAGCCGGCACTTGCCGGCCTGCGCATGTCGCTCGACGAGCTCAACGCCAAGGGTGGCCTCGCTGGCAAATACACCGTCAAGCTTTTGATCAAGGACACGCGCTCCGATACCGCGCAGACTGCCACTGTCGCCCAGGAACTGATCGACGCCGGCGCCAAGATCATGATCACGCCGTGCGATGCCGATCCCTCGATTTCCGCCGGCCAGCTGACCCAGCCGCTTGGCATTCCGACCCTGACGCTGTGCGGCTCCGCCCCGGTGCTCACCGGCGCGGTCGGCGACGTCATGTTCGGCACCTATCCGGCCGACAATGTGCAGGCGACGGCGGTCGCCGACTTCGCCGTCTCGGAAGGCAAGAAGAAGGTGTTCCTGCTGACTTCGCCGGACTCCACCTACACCGCCAATCTGCCGGAATATTTCGGCAAGGTGTTCGAGAAGAAGGGCGGCGCCATTGTCGGCCGCGGCACCTTCAGCATGGGCCAGCCCGATTTTTCCGCCGAGATCACCAATATCAAGGGCCTAGCCGACAAGCCCGACCTGATCATGACGGCGGCCTATGAGCCGGATTTCCCGGCCTTCATCCAGCAATTGCGTGGCGCCGGCGTCACCATCCCGGTCTATGGCGCCGATGCCATCGGCACGCCGACCATCAAGGCGCTCGGCAAATTGGTCGACGGCGTCGTCTACACCGCGGCCGGCTATGCCGAGCCGGGCAGCAAGCTCGAGGCCTTCAATACCGCCTTCACCAAATATGCAGGCCACGCACCGGAATCGACCTATGAAGTCAATGGCTATGAGATCGGCCTGATCCTCGACCAGGCGGTCAAGACGGCCGGCTCCGACGACCCGAAAGCGATCCGCGACGCCATCGCCGGCCTTAAGGATTTCGAAGGCATCACCGGCAAGATCACCTATGCCGGCACCGATCGCATGCCGCTGCGGCCGGTGGCGCTGATGCGCTACGAGGGCGGCGAGGGCAAGCATGTCCAGACCCTGATCCCCGACGCTGCCGACGTTCCGGCGCCGTGATGTCATGCTGAGCGTCGAAGCCCTGAAAATCCGGTACGGCGAGGTCGAGGCGGTGCGCCGCGTTGACCTCACCGTCGGCAGCGGCGAGATCATCG
>NZ_RZQI01001187.1:0-1461 GCF_003998335.1 Mesorhizobium sp. M7A.F.Ca.CA.002.05.1.1
GCGCTATCTCGTGCCGAGCGAGGCGGTGGCTGACGGCATCGTCTATGTCACCGAGGACCGCAAGAGCGAAGGCATCTTCGAGACGATGGGCATTGCCGAGAACCTGTTCGGCGGGCTGCTGGCGGCGGGGCGCGAAAAGGCCTGGGTGATCAACGCGCAGGAAATGCGCGCGCTGTCAGCCGAATGGACGAAGACGTTGAACATCAAGGCGATCAACGACAATGCGCGCGTCGTCGAACTGTCCGGCGGCAACCAGCAGAAGGTGGTGATCGGCAAGGGGCTGGTGCAGCAGCCGCGCATCGTCATCTTCGACGAGCCGACGCGCGGCGTCGATGTCGGCGCGATCGCCGAGATCCATCAGATCATCAACCGGCTGGCCGACGAGGGCCTGGCCGTTGTCGTCATCTCGTCCTACCTGCCGGAGATCATGAACCTGTCCGACCGCATCCTGGTCTGCCGCCAGGGCCGCATCGTCGAGGAGTTTTCGCCGGCCGAGGCGACGGAGGAGAAGATCATGTACGCGGCTGTGCATTAGGTTTCCGGGCGGTGCGTACGTCGATAATTGGCCGGGACGTCCATCCCTTCGTCATCCACGGGCGAAGCAAGGAGCGTAGCGACGCGGCGCAGACCCGAGGATCCATGCCGCGACTTCCATGCGTCGCTGCGGCGCAAGATTCTGCTCCGCCGCACACTTCGAGAGACGTCACGGAATGGATCCTAGGGTCTCCGCGACGGAGCTTCGCTCCTGCTTCGCCCTAGGATGACGAAGGTGAGGGGCTGAAAACCGATTCATCCAAGGTGGTTGGCCGTAATTGCTCAACACTTGATTCAATTCAAACGAAAGGGAACGCCATGGCCACGACGAAACTCCTCAGCGATGCCGAGGTCGAAAAGATCCCCGCCGTGAAAGCCGTGTTCGACGACATCCGCGCGACGCGCAAATCTGATTTCGTCAACAATTTCTGGCGCGGGCTGGCCAATGATCCTCCGGCGCTGAAGCGGATCTGGGAACAGTTGAAGGTGGTGATGGTCGCCGACAGCGCCATCGATCCGCTGACCAAGGAGATGATCTACATTGCTGTCTCGACCGCCAATGGCTGCTCCTACTGCGTCCACTCGCACACGGCGGCGGCCCGCGCCAAAGGCATGACCGATGCGCAGCATGGCGATCTGGTGTCGATCATCGGGCTGGCCGGCCAGACCAACCATCTGGTGACGGCGATGCAGATTCCGGTTGACCCGCAGTTCGAGGTGAAGTGAGGCCTCACACCGGCCGGTAAACCTTCTCCGCCGTGTTCCAGAAAATATCCGCCTCCGCCGCCGCACCATGCCTGGCCACCGCATCGCGGTGCGTCTTGATCAGCTCGGCGTGGCTGGTCCAAAGCTTCTCGATCGGAAAGTTCGAGCCGAACATCAGATGGTCGGCGCCCAATATGTCGATCGCATTGTCGACGATATAGG
>NZ_RZQI01001188.1:0-1458 GCF_003998335.1 Mesorhizobium sp. M7A.F.Ca.CA.002.05.1.1
GTTTCGGTGTTCGTGGTCATGAGCTTCATCGGGCAATTGCCGCTGTGGCTTGTCGTCATCATGGTGTCGCGCGGCGCGTTGATCGTCTGCGCGGTGGTGTTGTCCGCCGTCATGACCCATCCGGTCGAGATGAAACCGTTGTTCGTGTCGAAGGCCAACACCGCGATCCAGATCGTGCTGGCCGCGCTTGTGCTGGGAGAACTTGCCCTTGCCGTTCACTTCGACCCGCTGAGGTCAGCCCTCATATTGCTGTCCGGGGTCTTGACCGTGGCTTCGGCCGCAGCCTATCTCGTCACTTGGCTGAGGCACATGAGCGGCTATGGCGAAGGCTCCACTCCGGACATCTGAGACAGAAGCGGCAGCGATCGAGGCCGCGGCCGCCGACATCGCCGCGTCCGCGACCTTTCGCCGGCAGATCTTCTTCTGGCTGGCCGGTGCCGCGCTGCTGGCGCTTTTCCTCTATGTTTTCAGCGCCATCCTGCTGCCCTTCGTCGCCGGCATGGTGCTGGCCTATTTCCTCGATCCCGTTGCCGACCGGCTGCAGCGGCTCGGCCTGTCCCGTTTCATGGCGACGGTGGTCATCCTCATCACCTTCCTCATCGTGCTGGTGCTGGCCTTCGTCATCCTCATTCCGGTTCTGGCCACGCAGATGGCCGATTTCGCCGGCAAATTGCCGGAATATCTGACCCGGCTGCAAAGCCTGATCACCTCGTTCGATCCGAAATGGCTGGAACAGAAGTTCGGCGTCAACGCCAACAGCTTGCGCGACGGGTTGAATTCGCTGCTGACCTCGGGCTTCGGCCTGGTCACCACCGTCTTCACCTCACTGTGGAGTTCCGGCATGGCGCTGGTCTCGGTGGTCAGCCTGTTCGTGGTGACGCCGGTGGTCGCCTTCTACATGCTGCTCGACTGGGACCGCATGGTGGCGGTCATCGACGGTTGGGTGCCGCGCGACAACGTCCAGACCGTGCGCGCCATCGCTCGTGACATCAACACCGCAACAGCCGGCTTCGTGCGCGGCCAGGGCACGCTGTGCCTGGTGCTGGGCGCCATGTATGCCACCGGGCTGACGCTGACCGGACTGAATTTCGGCATCCTCATCGGCCTGTTCGCCGGGCTGATTTCCTTCATCCCCTATGTCGGCTCGCTGACCGGGCTGGTGCTGGCCGTCGGCGTCGCCTTCGTCCAGTTCTGGCCGGACTGGACGATGATCGTCGCGGTCGCGGTCGTGTTCTTCATCGGCCAGTTCATCGAGGGCAACATCCTGCAGCCGCGGCTGGTCGGCAAGAGCGTCGGCCTGCACCCGGTATGGCTGATGTTTTCGCTGTTTGCCTTCGGTGCGCTGTTCGGCTTCGTCGGCTTGTTGATCGCGGTGCCGGCTTCTGCGGCCGTCGCCGTGCTGGTGCGGTTCGCCATTGCCCGCTATCTCGAATCGCCGCTCTACAAGGGCCGCGGCGC
>NZ_RZQI01001189.1:0-1457 GCF_003998335.1 Mesorhizobium sp. M7A.F.Ca.CA.002.05.1.1
GTCCTGACCTATGTGCGCGCCAGTTGGGGCAACGCCGCCCCGGCGGTCGCCTCCGACGATGTGGCAGCCGTGCGCAAGCAATTGCTCCCGTAACTCGGCTAGCTCTCGGCTGCGACAGCGAGCGCCAGACGGCTCATGTCGGTGAAAAGCGCCTGGCGCTCGGAATAGTCGGTCTGTTCGCCGGTCTCGATGTTGTCGACCACGACACACATCGACAGCGCACGCGCTCCGAAATGCTCCGATATGCGATAGAGCGCGCTGGTTTCCATATCCACGGCCAGGGCTCCTTGCGCCCGCGCAACGGCAAAACGGGCGCGCCCCTCCGGGTGATAGAAGATGTCGCTGCACACCGTCAGGCCGGCATGATGGTCGATGCCGAATTCTACCGCCTTGGCCAGTGACGATGCGAGGAGCGCCGGGTCGGGGCCAGCGGGTCCATAAAGGCCGAAAACCTGGCCGCTCTGGGCGCTTTCCGCCTGCGCCGATTGCGAGATGACAAGGCTGCGCAGTTTTGCCTTTGCGGTCAGGCTGCCGCAGGTGCCGGTGCGGATCAACGTCCGGGCGCCATAATGGTCCAGCAGTTCATGCGCATAGATCAGAAACGATGAAACGCCGATGCCCGTCGCCTGGATGCTGACGGGTTTGCCGCCAAACAGCCCGGTGAAGCCAAGTGCGCCGCGGCGGCGATTGATGCAGCGCGGCGCTTCCAGGAACGTTTGCGCCATCCACTCGGCGCGCTGCGGGTCACCCGGTAACAAAACCGTGTCGGCGTAGTCGTCCTTGTCCGCTTCGTTGTGCGGCGTCACCAGTTGCTCCCCCTAAGCCTTCCAGCCGTTTCACCCGCAATCATGGCGTTGTCACGGCGTTGTGCAAGATGGAACATGGGAAAGGCTCTAAGACTCCAGCACGTCCTTGACGATCGTCGCCAGTTGCTTGAGCGAAAACGGCTTGGGCAGAAAGCCGAAATGCGCATCTGCCGGGAGGTTTCTGGCGAATGCGTCCTCGGCGTAGCCGGACACGAAGACGAACTTGATGTCCGGCTGGCGCTTGCGCAATTCACCAAGCAGTGTCGGTCCGTCCATTTCCGGCATGACCACGTCGGAAACGACGATATCGACCTTGCCGCCCAGTGCCTCGAACACTTCCAGCGCCTCGACGCCCGACGATGCCTCGTGCACGGTGTAGCCACGCGAGGTCAGCGCCCGCATGCCGCCCATGCGCACGGCATCCTCGTCCTCGACGAGCAGCACCGTGGCCGAGCCCGACAGATCCTTGGCCGGATCGGCGACCTTTGTCGGCGCCGCCGGCGCATCGCCGGGCTCGCCTGCTTTTTTCGCTTCGGCGATGTGACGCGGCAGGAAAATGCGGAAGGTCGAGCCTTTGCCGACTTCGGAATCGCAAAAGATGAAGCCGCCGGTCTGCTTGATGATGCCGTAGACCATCGACAGGCCAAGGCC
>NZ_RZQI01001190.1:0-1455 GCF_003998335.1 Mesorhizobium sp. M7A.F.Ca.CA.002.05.1.1
GGCCGACGAGATAAAGACGATGGGGGCGGCTTTGCCCAAAGCCGACATGCGGGAAAGCCCCCGCCGCATTCTGCGCCTGTGCTTGGTTACCGGACAGCGTGTTGGCGAGATCGCCGGCATGGAGCACGGCGAACTGGACTTGACACGCGACCTTTGGACGATACCAGCCAGGCGCGCGAAGAACGGCCGCGACCATATTGTCCCGCTGTGCGAAATGGCAATCCGGATCATCGGCGATCAGATCGCAGACGTGAAGGCGCTGTCGGAGCGCAAGGGCAGGGCGGTACCGCCTTTCGTTTTTCCTGGACCGGGCGCCCGTGCAGCAGTCACCGGCGCATCTGTCCCGAAGGCAGTGAAGCGAGAAGAGATCAGCAAGCGCGGCGTAGCGATGATCATGGGCATTGCACCGTGGACGCCGCATGACCTTCGGCGATCTGCTGCGACGGGCATGGAAGAAATCGGCATTTCGCCGTTCATCGTCGGGCATGTGTTGAATCACGTTTCGGCGACCAAGAGTACGGTCACGTCGCGGGTATATGCGCGCTACGACTATATGAGCGAGAAACGGGATGCCTTGGAGCGTTGGGCCGATCGGCTTGCCGGCATCATTGCAGGCAAGAGCCACATCGAACCTCTGCGAGCGAAGGCAGTTGCATGAACCGGTCTGAGCAGTCGCCGTTCGACCCCGAAACCCTTCTGCCGCTCGTCGAAGTCTTCGCGGTTGATCCCTCTGACTGCGGCCGCAATCGAATGATTGTCGGCTAATGGACGCGCTTTGCCTTGCCTATCGGGAGCTGTTTCACCGATCCTACGTCCTTTCGGAACGCCGTGACAAACGCACGCCGACACCACCGCCATTTTCAGGAATGAACTCGATGCCGGCATTCTCAAGCGTTTTCTGGAGGAGATATCGCGTTCCTGTTTGAGGAACAGAACGCTCGTTTTCGAAATTGCGAATGGTAACAGCACTCGCGCCGGAGCGGGCGGCGAGATCCTCTTGCGTCCATTTCAACAGCGCTCGTGCGGCGCGACATTGGGAAGAATCCATGCCGCAAACTGGTGATAACTCCCGAAAATCGCAAGCCTTTTCGGAAAACGTTGACAATGGCTTTCTAAAAACAGACAATCCTTTCGTTTTTAGAAAGCGGCCGCACCGAGTGCGCGAACACTCGATGCGGCCTCACCAAAACCCCAGCTGTTAGGAGCTCGGATAATGGCTGATTCCGACAGTAGCATGAGTTCGTTTTTCGTCACCCGGCGGCGCTTGCTGGCGGGCACGGCTACGGCCGCGGCGGCGTGGCCCTTCCAGGTAAAGTCGCGAGCCGCCGAACTGACGGACGGCAGCAGCGCGGCTGATCCTGCTCTTCGTCTGTGTGGCGACTGGCAAAAGATCCATGATGAGACACTGACGCTGTGTCACGAACAGCAGCAGTTGGAGACACACCTCGCCAGGAC
>NZ_RZQI01000118.1:0-10635 GCF_003998335.1 Mesorhizobium sp. M7A.F.Ca.CA.002.05.1.1
TTCTACGACACCGGTTCACCTTCCAGGCATTCTGTTGAGCGACATTTTTTCCAGGATCGAGCATTCGCGCACCGCCGACGAGGTGGTGCAGCAAATCGAGAGCCTCATCCTCGAAGGCGTGCTGCGCACCGGCGACCGGCTGCCGGGCGAGCGCGAGCTTGCACGCCAGTTCGACGTATCCCGGCCGATCCTGCGTGATGCGCTGAAGTCACTGGAAGGACGCGGCCTTTTGACGACAAGGCCCGGCGGCGGCACGCATGTCGCCGATGTCATCGGCCAGCTCTTCACCAAACCGGTGACAGACCTGATCTCGATGCACCGCAAGGCAGTGACCGATTATCTGGAATATCGCCGCGAGATCGAAGGGGTCGCGGCTGAATACGCGGCACGGCGCGCCACTGCCGACGACATGGCGCTGCTCGACAAGATCATGGCACGCATGGACGATGCGCACCGGACCGGCGACTTCGACGACGAGGCCGAGATTGATGTCGAGTTCCACCACGCGATCTGCGAATGCGCGCACAACATCATCCTTTTGCACACGTTGCGCTCCTGTTACCGGCTGTTGTCGGAAGGCGTGTTCCAGAACCGGCTGCTGGTGTTCACCGTGCCAGGCGCGCGCGACGCCCTGCTGGCGCAGCACCGCGCGATCCATGCGGCGGTGAAGGCCGGCGATCCGGATGCTGCCCGGCAAGCGGCGATGGACCACATCACCTATGTCGAACGGTCGATGGCGGAAGCCGAGCGCAGCGGCGACTGGCAGCGCGTTTCGCGACTGAGGCTGAAGCAGCGGGTCGAAGCCACCGATACCGAACCTGCACGCAAACGCTCCTAGCTATCGAAACGGGAAGCCCATGAGCCAGATCCTGACCATCGCCGACCTCAAGGACCTCGCCCGCCGGCGCGTGCCGAAGATGTTCTTCGACTATGCCGATTCCGGTTCGTGGACCGAAAGCACGTATCGGGCCAACGAAGAGGATTTCCAGAAGATCAAGTTCCGCCAGCGCGTGCTCGTCGATATGGACAACCGTTCGCTGGCATCGACGATGATCGGCGAAAAAGTGTCGATGCCGGTGGCATTGGCGCCAACCGGCATGACCGGCATGCAGCACGCTAATGGCGAGATGCTGGCGGCTCAGGCGGCGGAGGAATTCGGCGTGCCGTTCACCTTGTCGACGATGAGCATCTGCTCCATCGAGGATGTCGCCTCGGTAACCACGAAGCCGTTCTGGTTTCAGCTCTATGTGCTGCGTGACAAGGAGTTCGTGCTCAACCTGATCGACAGGGCAAAGGCGGCGAAATGCTCGGCGCTCGTGCTGACGCTCGACCTGCAGATTCTCGGTCAGCGCCACAAGGACATCCGCAATGGGCTTTCGGCGCCACCCAAGCTGACGCTGACGAACATCGTCGACATGGCCATCCGCCCGCACTGGTGCGCCGCCATGGCCGGCACGAAGCGGCGGACCTTCCGCAACATTGTCGGCCACGCCAAGGGTGTCGGCAACATGGCCTCGCTGGCATCGTGGACGACGGAGCAGTTCGACCCGCATCTGTCGTGGAAGGACGTCGCCTGGATCAAGGAGCGCTGGGGCGGCAAGCTGATCCTCAAGGGCATTCTCGACAAGGAGGACGCGCTGATGGCGGCCAAGACCGGCGCCGACGCGATCATCGTTTCCAACCATGGCGGGCGCCAGCTCGATGGTGCGTCGTCGTCGATCGGCGTGCTGGAAGAGATTGCCGACGCGGTTGGCGACACGATCGAAGTGCATATGGATGGCGGCATCCGCTCCGGGCAGGATGTCCTGAAGGCGCTTTGCCTAGGTGCCAAGGGAACCTATATCGGCCGGCCATTTCTTTATGGCCTGGGGGCGCTTGGCAAGGAAGGGGTTACCAAGGCGTTGGAAATCATCCGCAAGGAGATGGACATCACGCTGGCGCTGTGCGGAAAGCGTCTTGTCACCGACATGGGCAAGGACCAGCTCCGGCGCTAAGCCCGTGACCGCGCGACCACGGAGACACCGAAAAATTGGCAGAACCCGGCATCCATTTTCTCGACGCGCATGGGCCGGAAGGTGTGCGTCTTTACGCGATCGGCGATGTCCACGGCCGGCTCGACCTGCTGGCCGCCATGCATCGGCGCATCAGGACCGAGATCGAGCAGGAGGCGCCTGCCGACTGGCGCGTCATCCATCTTGGCGACTATGTCGACCGCGGGCCGGACTCGAAGGGCGTCATCGATTTCCTGATCGAAGCGCAAGAGCGCGACCCTCGTCACCTGATGCTGGCCGGCAACCACGACATCGGTTTTCTCGACTTTCTCAAGACCCCTGACCCGGAAGGGCTTTTCATCCGGTTCGGCGGCATCCAGACGGCACACTCTTACGGCGTGGCGATCAGTGAAGGCACAAGCATGTGGTTCGGCAAGGCCGAATCGGCCGTGCGCAAAGGACATCAGGCCCTGGTCGAGGCCGTGCCGCAAAGCCACATCGACTTCCTGCGATCGCTGCCGTTCTCCGCGACTTTCGGGGACTTCTTCTTCTGTCATGCCGGCATCAGGCCGGGCAATCCTCTGGAGAAGCAAAGCCCGCAGGACCTGATCTGGATCCGCGACGTCTTCCACAACCACCCCGACCTCTATCCGAAGATCGTGGTGCACGGCCACACGCCGGTGCCGGAGGCGGAAGTGATGGCCAACCGCGTCAATGTCGACACGCTTGCCTGGCAATCAGGCATGCTGAGCGCGCTCGTCGTCGACGGCGCGGACAAACGCATCCTGACAATGACGATCAAGGAAGCTTGAGCGTCGCGCGTCGGAGGACGCGAAAGGCGCTTTCCGCCTTTAGCGCAGCGAGGCGGTGACGCCGTAACCGTCGACGGCGTTGTGGTTGTTGGCTGCGTCGGCGGCATAGATGCCGAGACCGCACAGCACGATGGCGGACAACATGGCAAAGGACAGAAGCGCTGCTTTCACGGAGGTCATCTCTTGTTGAGCTTTCTGCATCTGTGCACCAGGCGGTTACCAATGCGTTGAAACGGAGAATTCGCTTCAAAGTTTCGACGATTTTGCGCTTCTAGGCATGTTCTGTATCAACGGTGTGTCGCGCGGGTCACACAAAAGGTTCATAGCCGTTGCACAGAAGATGCAGAGCGCGCGCCTTCTAGGATGGCGGGCGGACACAAGCCAAGAATGAAACGGTTTTCCCCAGGCGGTTTCACCGCCGCGTGCCAATTATGTCACGCTGGAGGGTACGGAGAGGCCAACACTCAGATGGTCGCTACCCAGGCACGGGCAATGGCGAGGCCAGCGGCATCCGCATCGGGCCCGTTGCGGGCCATTTCGCCATCGAGCTTGCCGGCCCAGTCGGGATGGCGAGCGGCGATGGTCGGGGCAAACGACGTGCTCCAGTCCTCGACCATCGGCCGGTCGGCCTCGAAATGGAACTGGAAGCCGTAGACGGCGCGGCCGACGCGAAATGCCTGGTTCTCGGCGACATCGTTGCCGGCAAGCCGCACGGCGGCCTCAGGCAGCACGAAGGTGTCGTCATGCCACTGGAAGATCGGGAATTTCTCCGGCAGCGCGCCCAGCACCGGATCGCCCTTGGCGTCCGCCGTCAGCGATACGCCGTGCCAGCCGAACTCATTGGCGCCGCCGATGCGGTTTTCGCCGCCGAAGGCACGGGCGACGAGTTGGCTGCCCAGGCAGATGCCGAGCACGGCGCGATCCTTGTCGGCAAAGTCGCGGGTCAGTTCGAGCAGTGCCGGGAAATAGGGGTACTCATCGTCGGCCAGCGCGTTCTGGCCGCCGCCGAGCACGATCATGGCATCATGCCCGGCCGCGTCATCCGGCAGGGGATCGCCTTTGTAAGGGAGACGCAGGTCGAGATCGGCACCCGCTTCCGCAAGTGCTGCGCCGACCTGGCCGAGGCCGGTATTGTCGTAGTTCTGCACCACCAGCACCCGCATCACAAAACCCTGCTGACATGAAAAGATGCGAGGAGCGATATCATGCCGCTCGCATTGCAGCCAAGATGCGTGTCCGGAGAGAAAACTATGCCACTGCAGAACCGGGTCGATCCGTTCGGTACCATCCACGCTGTGCCCGATCGCGGCATGTTCACCGGCAATCGCGGCATCATCCACGATCCCGAGACCAAGACGCTCAAGAAGAAGCGCTGGGCGCTTCCGGCCTGGATCATCTGCGTCCGCCAATTCCGCGATGTGCGGCGCGAACCGATGGGCCGCAACCGGAAGGGCGGCAAAGCGGGCTGGACAGAACTGTTCTTCCTCGACGAGGTGACGGCATTGGCGGCCGGGCATCGCCCCTGCTTCTTTTGCCAGCGCGAACGGGCCAGGGATTTCGTCGGCCGCTTCGGCGACGCGTTCGGCATTGCCGAACCGCGCGCGCCGATGGTCGACAAGCGGCTGCACAAGGAGCGGCTGGCCTCGGGCGGCAGGCCGCCAGGGATTGCTGTTGAAGACCTTGCCGGCCTGCCGGACGGCGCCATGGTTGCGGATGGTCGCACTGTTTATGCCCTGCGTAGGGGCAAGACGCTGCGCTGGTCGTTTGCGGGATATGGCCCACCCGCAGATTTCGGCCTGCTCAAAGGCAGGACGCTGTCGCTGCTGACGCCGGCCACGACGCTCGCCGTGCTGCGGCGTGGCTTTCGGCCGGTGTGGCATCCTACCGCCGAGGCTTGACGCCGGCGGCCGGCTCGCTCATTCCTCGGCGATGCGCGCCAATTACAAGATGCAACGTCTGTTCGTGCCCGACGATCTCGCGCCGGATGTCGAGTTCGACGCTGGCCAACAGCAGAGCCACTATCTCCTGCATGTGCTGCGGCTTGGCGAAGGCGCCGAAATCCTGGTGTTCAATGGCCGCGACGGGGAGTGGTCAGCGGCCATATCAGCGAAGACGAAAAGGGCGGTGCGGCTGAAGGTGTCAGCGCTGCAGCGGCCGCAGCCGCCGCTGCCCGATCTCGTCTACTGCTTTGCGCCGTTGAAGCAGGGCCGGCTCGACTATCTCGTGCAGAAGGCGGTCGAGATGGGCGCCGGCATCCTGCAGCCGGTCATCACCCAGCACACGCAAGTGGCCAAGCCGTCGATCGATCGCCTGCGCGCCAATGTCGTCGAAGCCGCCGAACAATGCGGCATCCTGGCCGTGCCTCAGGTGCACGAAGCCGAAAAATTCGACCGTTTGCTGACCGGCTGGGACACTGAGCGACGGCTGATCTTCTGCGATGAGGATGCTTCGACCAACAATCCGCTGGCCGCGCTGCAGGCGGTCAAGGAAAAGAAGCTTGCGCTGCTGGTCGGGCCGGAGGGCGGCTTTTCCGACGACGAGCGCAAGATGCTGCGCGCCCTGCCCTTCGTCACCGCCATTCCGCTCGGCCCGCGCATCCTGCGCGCCGACACGGCGGCGGTGGCCGCGCTCGCGGTGATGCAGGCAACTGTCGGAGACTGGTGAGACGTCATCCCTTGCAAGGGACGCAGAGTTCCAGCAACGTTCAATTCCTGTTGACCTGTGGCTCAGGATTTTTCGCTTGATCGTCTGCTGACATTTCGTCCATTTACCGCCGGCGGTCATCCGGCCGCCTCTGAGGGTACCATCATGGCGCGCGATACGACCGATTTCCGCCCGATCGAAGGTGTCGACGAACTCGTCGAGCATCTGGCCGAAGGCAACAAGCCGCGCGACAAATGGCGCATCGGCACCGAGCACGAGAAATTCCCCTTCTATGTCGACGGCAATGCACCGGTCCCCTATGGCGGCGAGCGCGGCATCCGCGCCATTCTCGAAGGCATGCAGTCAAAGCTCGGCTGGGATCCGATCGTCGATGACGGCCGCATCATCGGCCTGGTCGAGCCGACCGGTCAGGGTGCGATTTCGCTGGAACCCGGCGGCCAGTTCGAGCTTTCCGGCGCACCGCTGGAAACGATCCACCAGACCTGCCGCGAGGGCAACGCCCATCTGGCGCAGGTGCGCGAGATCGCCGAGCCGATGGGCATCCGTTTCCTCGGCCTCGGCGGCAGCCCGAAATGGTCGCTGGCCGAGACGCCGAAAATGCCGAAATCGCGCTATGAGATCATGACGCGCTACATGCCCAAGGTCGGCACCAAGGGCCTCGACATGATGTACCGCACCTGCACGATCCAGGTGAATCTCGACTTCGAGAGCGAGGCCGACATGCGCCGCAAGATGCAGGTGTCGTTGAAGCTGCAGCCGCTGTCGACGGCATTGTTCGCCAATTCGCCTTTCACCGAAAGCCACCCGAACGGCTTGCAGAGCTGGCGCGGCGATATCTGGCGCGACACCGACAACCAGCGCTCGGGCCTGCTCGAATTCTGCTTCTCGCCCGATTTCGGTTTCGCCGACTATGTCGAATGGGCGCTCGACGTGCCGATGTATTTCGTCATCCGCGACGGCCGCTATCACGACATGACGCACGTCACCTTCCGTCAGTTCATGGCCGGTGCCGCGCGCAATCAGGTGCCGGACGGGCTGCCGACAATGGGCGACTGGGCGAACCATCTGTCGACGCTGTTCCCGGACGTGCGGCTGAAGCGCTTCCTTGAGATGCGCGGCGCCGATGGCGGGCCATGGCGGCGCATCTGCGCGCTGCCTGCGTTCTGGGTCGGGCTGCTCTATGATGAAGCCGCACTCGATGCCGCCGAGGCGTTGACGTCGAGCTGGACGTATGAAGAAACGCTGGCGATGCGCAACGCCGTGCCGGAACAAGGCATTTCCGCACCGTTCCGCAACACCACGCTGCGCGAGATCGCGCGTGACGTGATGGTCATTTCCCGCATGGGCCTGAAGAACCGTGGCAAGAAGAACCGCGACGGTTATGACGAGACCTCGTTCCTCAACACGCTCGACGAGGTCGTGGCGCGCGGCACAACCAGCGCCGAGGAGATGCTGTCGGCCTACCACACGCGCTGGGGCGGCTCGATCGAGCCGGTTTTCATGGAATACGCCTATTAACCCTCGGATCTGGCAAAGCTGACCGGCCGGCAAAAGTCGCTTCAATCGGAAGTGGAAACAAACTAGGGTTCTTCGGCGAGGATTTCCGGAGGAGAGACCAATGCCTTCCTTGTTCGACATGCTGACACAGGCCCAGAACGGCAACGGCATGCAGGCCCTTGCCCAGCAATACGGGCTTTCGATGCAGCAGACGCAAGCCGCGGTCGCCGCATTGCTGCCGGCCTTTTCGCAGGGGCTGCAGCGCAACACAGCCGACCCTTACGGGCTCGGCGCCTTCATGACGGCGATGGCCAGCGGCCAGCACGCCAAGTATTTCGAGGACGCAACCCGGGCCTTCTCACCGCAAGGCGTCGATGAGGGCAACGGCATTCTCGGGCACCTGTTCGGCTCGAAAGACCTGTCGCGCGCCGTGGCCAGCCAGGCGGCGCAAGCCAGCGGCGTCAATCAGCAGATCCTGCAGCAGATGCTGCCGGCGATCGCCTCGATGGTCATGGGCGGGCTGTTCAAGCAGACGACAAATCAGATGCAGGCCGCCGGCGGTTTTGGCGGCGGCAACAATCCGCTCGGCGAGATCATCGAGCAGATGATGCGGCAAGGCGGCGGCATGCAGGCCCCGGCGCCGCAGCCGCGCCAAGCGCCGCCACCCCAGAACCCGATGGACAACCCGCTCGGCAAGGTGTTGCAGGACATGTTCGGCGGCGGTGCGGCTCAGCCACAGCCGCAAAGCCAGCCGCAGCCGCAGCCCAATCCCTACGGCGACAATCCACTCGGCAAGGTGCTGCAGGACATGTTCGGCGGTGGCGCGCCTCAGCCGCAGCCGCAAGGGCGGGCGCAGCCGCAGCCTCAGCAGACACAAAGCCCCTACGGAGACAATCCGCTGGGGAAAATCTTCGAGGAGATGCTGCGGCAAGGTGGCGGTG
Source organism: Mesorhizobium sp. M7A.F.Ca.CA.002.05.1.1 (assembly GCF_003998335.1). Taxonomy (NCBI): domain Bacteria; kingdom Pseudomonadati; phylum Pseudomonadota; class Alphaproteobacteria; order Hyphomicrobiales; family Phyllobacteriaceae; genus Mesorhizobium; species Mesorhizobium sp. M7A.F.Ca.CA.002.05.1.1. The sequence goes on from NZ_RZQI01000118.1 coordinate 7,906, forward strand.
GCTTAGGCGGCATCCCTGGCGGACAGCCGGCGCCGCAACAGCCTCAAGCGCCCCCACAGCAGCGTCAGGCACCGCAGCCACAGGCCAATCCGAGCGGCAGGCCGAAAAACCCGTTCGACGACCTGTTCGGCAAGATGTTCGAGACCGGCGCCCAGCAGCGTGACGACTACCAGAAGGGCGTGGAGACGATCTTCGACCAGTTCAAGCGCGATATGGATCGGCGGTAAGACATGATGGACAGACTTGAATATCCGGTCGTCATTGCGCCACTTTCTGCAGAGGATGGAGCCTGATCTGCCAGGCTGCGTGAGTGATGGCGACACTCCTGAAGAGGCCATCGCCAATGTCCAGGACGCCATAGCAGCCTGGATAGAGGCCGCGCATGAGCTCGGCAGATCGATACCAAGGCCATCGCGAAAGCTGGCATTCGCCTGACAGCCAAAGGAAAAGCCCGGTCCTGGGAGGACCGGGCAGAGTGCAGGCGGGCCGGGGGGATCCGGCAGGGAGTGGGAGCCTGCATACTCGTCAGTCGCGTCGAACCCCGAAAAGGTTCGCGGCAACCTAAACAACAAGCATCAGATCAGGCCACCTTGCGGGCGATGTCCTCGATCGTTTCGATGCGATCGCTGGCGATTTCGCGCAGCATCGCCGTCGGGTCGCGGCCAAACGGCACGTCGATGGCGACGTGCAGGTCGCCGCGCGTCAGGCCGATATCGGCGAGTTCGGCGTCCGACATCTCGCCAAGACGATAGAAGGCGCGGCGATTTTTCCAGGCGCGGTAGATGTTGGAGACAGTGTTGGCCACGCGAGTCGCAACGGCCGGACGCGAGGTGATGCGCGAGGTCTCGGTGGCGAAATCAAACGTGGTCATTGTCGGTCTCCTTCAGACTCGAACTGACAAAACCAGGCGATCGGCGCTGGCGACAGCGGCCGTTCCGGCTTCGATTCACATGCCTTCATGTGGACAATGCCAATTTGCCATCGGCCGATTGATTAATCCAACGAATGTTTCTAATCTTTACCATCAACACCAGTGATGGATCATGTCGATGAAATCGCCGCTCGATCTCGATCAGTTGCAAACTTTCATCTCGATTGCCGACACCGGCAGCTTCACCAGAGCGGCCGAAGAGGTGCACCGGACCCAGTCGGCGGTGTCGATGCAGATGCGCCGGCTGGAGGAGCGGCTCGGCAAGCCGCTGTTCGAAAAGGACGGGCGCACCAACAGGCTGACCGAGGAAGGCGACAAGCTGCTTTCCTATGCGCGGCGGCTGCTCTATCTCAACCGTGAGACGCTGGCTGCCTTCGACGACCGGCGGCTCGAAGGCACGATCCGCATCGGCACGCCCGACGACTATGCCGACCGTTTCCTGCCCGAGATCATGGCGCGGTTCACGCGCTCCAATCCGCGCGTCGAACTGACCGTCATCTGCGAGCCGACACCGGGGCTGGTCGAGCATATCAAGCGCGGCAATCTCGACCTCGCGCTGGTGACTCACAACGACGTACGCGGCCAGTCGGAGGTGGTGCGGCGCGAACCGCTGCTGTGGGTCACCTCGGCCAACCATGCGACGCATGAGCAGGAAACGCTGCCGATGGCCTTCGGCCGGCCGAACTGCATCTGGCGGCGCGCCGCCGTCGATGTGCTCGACCAGCAGAACCGCGACTATCGCATCCTGTTCACCAGTTTCTCGGCCACCGTCATCACCGCCGCGGTGCTTTCGGGCCTCGCGATCTCGGTGCTGCCGGAATGTGCGCTACGGCCCGGCATGCGGGTGCTGGGCGAAGCCGACGGCTTCGGCGCCCTGCCCGATTGCCGCATCGGCATCATGCGCGGCCAGACGTCGCGGCCGGAGATCGTCGATGCGCTCGCCCGCCATATTTCGGAAAGCCTGGACAACATCTCCGTGCCGGTCGGTGAAGATCCCGGGACATTCGATTTCGCGGCACTCGCCTTCACCAAGCTGCGGCGAACCAAGCCGAACCAGATTCTGCCCGGCTGGTAGGCGGGGTCAGGTATGCGGGTTATGAACGGCTGGCCCGACGCAACCGCCTTGACGCGGGCGCCCAACCGTTCCCCAATCGACCGATGAGCGAAGCAGCATCCGAATCACGCACCAACGCCGCCGAATATACGGTGAGCGAGATTTCCGGCGCGCTGAAGCGCACGGTCGAGGACGTTTTCGGCAATGTGCGGGTGCGCGGCGAAATATCAGGCTATCGCGGGCCGCATTCGTCCGGTCATGCTTATTTCGCGCTGAAGGACGACCGTGCCCGTCTCGACGCCGTGGTCTGGAAAGGCACGATGAGCCGGCTGAAATTCCGCCCCGAGGAGGGGATGGAGGTGATCGCCACCGGCAAGCTCACCACTTATCCCGGCAAGTCCAACTACCAGATCGTCATCGACAATCTGGAGCCTGCCGGCGCCGGCGCCCTGATGGCTCTGCTGGAGGAGCGCAAGCGGCGGCTACAGGCCGAGGGGCTGTTCGATGCCGGTCGCAAGCGGTTGCTGCCATTCATGCCGCGCGTCATCGGCGTCGTCACCTCGCCGACAGGGTCCGTCATCCGCGACATCATCCACCGCATCAAGGACCGCTTTCCGCTGCACATCCTGGTCTGGCCGGTGCGTGTTCAAGGCGAGACGTCAGGCGCGGAAGTGACTGCCGCGGTCAACGGCTTCAACGCGCTGGCCTGGGACGGCGCCATTCAGCGCCCCGATCTGCTGATCGT
>NZ_RZQI01001191.1:0-1452 GCF_003998335.1 Mesorhizobium sp. M7A.F.Ca.CA.002.05.1.1
ATCTTGAACACCTTGGAGCCGCGCCGCGGCTTGGTGCGCTTCTCGATCATTTCCGGCAGCCAGCTCTTGCCCGACAGCACGTCCTCGATCAGCCGGCCGACACGCTCGGCACGCCGGCGCTCATCCTCGTCGCGATCGAATTCTCTGCTGATCAGGATCGTGTCGAGGGCGCGGCCATCCGACGTCGTGAAGATCTGCGCGTCGACAATGTTGCCGCCGGCTCCGGCGCAAGCCCCGGCGATGACCGAGAGCAGACGGGGGTGGTCCTGCGCCAGCACGGTGATTTCGGTCACCGCCTCGAACTGGTGGGTCTTGACCATGGTGGCAAGCTTGTTGCCTGACACGTCGGCTTCGCGGATGAACTCGGCATGGCGCAACTGGTCTGCGAGATCGACGGTCAAAAGGTAATTCTCGTAGTGTTGGCCGACATAGCGCTTGCGGGCTTTGTCCGGCCAGTCGGCAAGCGCCTCGGCCAGGCGCTCGCGCGCCGCCGCCGTGCGCTGCGCGCGCGACACTTCCGAAAACCCGCCGGTCAGCAGCAATTCGGTCTCGTAGTAGAGCGTGCGCAGCAGCTGGCCCTTCCAGCCGTTCCAGACACCGGGTCCGACGCCCCTGATGTCGCAGACGGTGAGGATCAAAAGCAGCTTCAGCCGCTCGACCGACTGCACGATCGCGGCAAAATCCTCGATGGTCTTGCGGTCGTTGAGGTCGCGGGTCTGCGCCGTCATCGACATCACGAGGTGGTTCTCGACCAGCCAGGCCACGGTTTCGGTATCGGCAGGCGACAGCCCCATATGCGGGCAGATGCGACGGGCGATCCTGGCCCCGGCCTCGGAATGGTCCTCCGGCCTGCCTTTGGCGATGTCGTGCAGCAGTACGGCGACATAGAGCGCCTCGCGGCTCTTCTTCAGGCCCGGCATCAGCGTGTGCGACAAGGGGTGGACCTTTTCGCCGTCGCCGCGCTCGATCTCGGCCAGCACGCCGATGCAGCGGATCAGATGCTCGTCCACCGTGTAGTGGTGGTACATCGAGAACTGCATCATGGCGACGATCTTGCCGAAATCCGGGATCAGCCTGCCGAGCAGTCCGGCTTCGTTCATGCGACGCAGATTGAGTTCGGCATTGCGATCCGAGGTCAATATGTCGAGGAACAGCCGGTTGGCCTCCTCGTCGCGCCGCAGCGACTTGTTGACCAGGCCGAGCGAACGGGTCAGCAGCTTCAGCGCGTCAGGGTGGAATTCCAGACCGTGCTTGTCGGCGAACCAGAACAGCCTGAGCAGATTGACCGGATCGCGCTCGAACACCTGGTCGTCGGCGATGTTGATGCGGTGGTTGTCGACAATGAAGTCGGAAGTACCGGCCAGCTTGCGCTTGCGCCTGGAGAAAGTCAGGAAGATGCGGTTGAAGCCAGGTACGTGCTTGGCCTGCTCCTCCTCGAGCGCGGCGCAGAAG
>NZ_RZQI01001192.1:0-1448 GCF_003998335.1 Mesorhizobium sp. M7A.F.Ca.CA.002.05.1.1
ATCCGGCCCGGCGCGACCGCCTCAAGCGCGCGAATGACGATGTTGGGCGGCCGCGCCGGGCCGGATTCGGGTTCGCGCCGCACGGCCTCGCCGACAGCTTCGAGCAGGATCGAAGCGATCTCGCTCTGGCCTTGCATCTGGATCTCGACGCCCTTCTTCTCGAAGGCGCTGACCAGCCGGTCGATCAGCCAGGCGCCGGCGGTGTCCATCTTCTCGATCTTGGAAACATCGAGCGCCAAGGTTTTGAAGCCGCTTCGCTTTTCGATCTTGCGCATGTCGGCGTCGATGAGCGCGACGGTCCTTGTGGTCCAGATTCCGGAGAAAGCGCAGCCAAGAACGCCATCCTCCTCGCCGATCGCCACGCGCGGTTCGTGGTCAGCCTCCCCTGCGGTCGTGCCGCTTGCGTCGCGCTTGCCGATGGTCAACATGGCGTCCTGTTTAGCCTGACGGGTCTGACCTGTCGATTTGCCGACAACGCTTGTCGCACAGCAGGAGCAGAAAAATATGGCGCGTGTCATTTCGGTCGAGGCCGAGCGTTTTCCCATCGCCGGAACCTTCACCATTTCGCGAGGTTCCAAGACCGAAGCCGAGGTGATCTCCTGCACGATCGGCGAGGGCGGCCACCTCGGCCGCGGCGAATGCGTCCCCTACAAGCGCTATGGCGAGACCATGGAGGGCGTGCGCGACGCGATCGAGGCCATGCGCGGCCGGATCGCCGGTGGCATCAGCCGGACCGCCTTGCTCGATGCTATGCCGGCCGGAGCCGCCCGCAACGCCATAGACTGCGCCCTGTGGGACCTGGAGGCAAAGCTCAGCGGAACCTCGGTAGCAGTCGCGATAGGTGCTCTTCCCTTGCAGGCGCTCGAAACCGCCTACACGCTGTCGCTGGGCGAGCCGGAGGCGATGGCGGCGCAGGCTCGCGCCAATGCGGCGCGGCCGCTGCTCAAGGTCAAGATCGGCGGCGACAACGACATCGCCCGCATCCGCGCGGTCAGGCAGGCAGCGCCAGACAGCCGCATCATCCTCGACGCCAATGAGGGCTGGAGCGACGACAACATCGTTGCGAACCTCGCCTTTGCCGCCGAACAAGGCATCGCGCTGATCGAGCAGCCGCTGCCGGCCGGTCATGACGAAATCCTGCGCCATATCGCCCATCCCGTGCCGATCTGCGCCGATGAAAGCGTGCACGAGGCTGAGAATCTCGAAGCGCTTGTCGGTCTCTACGATGCCGTCAACATCAAGCTCGACAAGTCGGGGGGCCTGACTGCGGCACTGGTGCTGCGCGATCGCGCCCGCGAACTCGGTTTCGGCGTGATGGTCGGCTGCATGGTCGGCACGTCATTGGCGATGGCGCCGGCGGTGCTGCTTGCCCAGCATGCCGATTTCGTCGACCTCGACGGTCCGCTGCTGCTTGCCCGCGACCGGGTACCGGGCCTTGTCTACCAGGG
>NZ_RZQI01001193.1:0-1444 GCF_003998335.1 Mesorhizobium sp. M7A.F.Ca.CA.002.05.1.1
CCTATGCGGAAGGATACCGGTCACCCTCCCTGTCGGAAACACTGATCAGCGGTCGCCATCCGGCAGGTGTCACCTTCCCGTTCCTGCCCAATCCCAATCTGCGGCCGGAAACCGGAAAGACCGTCGAATTCGGCGTCAACTACAAGCAGGATGACATCCTCGAAGCCGGCGATGCGCTGCGCATCAAGGCAGCCTATTTCAACAACGATGTCGAAGACTACATCGATGGCGTTACCCTGTCGCGGTTTGACCCGACAGCCGGCTGCCCGAGCGGACCCGGTATCCCGATATGCTTCCAGTACCAGAATTTTGCCAAGGCCAAGATCGACGGCTTCGAACTTGAGGGCGTCTATGATGCCGGATGGGGCTATGCCGGGCTCTCGGCCTCAATCACCAATGGTCATACCATTTCCTACAAGGACGTTCGGGCCGACCTGCTGACCATCCCCTCATCCCAGGTCACCGCGCAGCTCGGCTTGCGCTTCCTCGAGGACAAGCTGACCGTGGGCGGCGAAGTGCAATACAATGGCAAGCCCAAGGGCAATCCGATCGCCGAGGACTACACGCTGGTCAATGCTTTTGCCAGCTACCAGGCGACGGACAATTTGAAGATTGATTTCCGCGCCGACAATCTGTTCGATGTAAAATACGCCAACCCGCTCAACCTGACCACGGCCGGCCAGCCGCCGCAGCCGGTTTTCGCGGCTTACGAGCCCGGCGTCACCCTGAAGCTGGCGGCGACGATGCGATTTGGAGGCTGATGACCATGACGAGCTTGATGACATCCCTTCGTCTGCTGACCTCGATGCTGGCGATGTCGCTTGCGATGGTTCCGGCATGGGCACAAGAGTCCGCGCCGGTCCCTGCGCTGACCCTTGAACTCAACGGTGCGCAACCTTCCGACAAGGGTTGCCGCCTGACGTTCGTGGTCAACAACAATCTCGGCGCCGACCTGTCCAAGGCGGCGTTCGAGATCGCCCTGTTCAACGAGGCCGGCGTCGTCGACCGGCTGACCGTGCTCGACTTCAAGGAATTGCCGGCAGGCAAGACCAAGGTGACGCGTTTCGATCTGGCCGGCACCGAGTGCTCGAAAGTCAGCCGCGTGCTGATCAACAGCGCGACCGAATGCACCGGTACCGGCGTCGAACCGAACGCCTGCATGCGAAAGCTGAAGACGGACACCAAGACCGGGATCGCTTTCGGAGTCTGAGGTGGGGCTGCATCATGCATTCCCGCGAAACACCGTAGTGCAGCCTCTGGCCGGCGATAGCAGACTGCCGGCGAACGATCTTGATTTGACAACTCTACTCTTGTCGCTGCAGGTCTCGCGGCGAGACATGCAGGACATCAATCCCCTCCCCGAGGCCGGCGCCGAGCTGACCATAGAGCCAACCGAGCCGCTCGCGCTGCCGCGGCCATCGGCCTGGAGCCGCAAATGGACGGC
>NZ_RZQI01001194.1:0-1444 GCF_003998335.1 Mesorhizobium sp. M7A.F.Ca.CA.002.05.1.1
GCTATGCCAGCGCGCTCAGGCTGCGCATCCGCGACCAGCCGGCGCCGCCGCTCTATTCGGTCAGCCGCGGCACCAAGGTGCGTGTCTTCGCCGCTTTGCCGGTGGCCGTCGACGGCAAGGTCGCCGGCGTCGTCTATGTGTCGCGGACGCCCAACAACATCATCAAGCATCTCTATGGCGAACGCGGCAAGGTGACGTTGGCGGCGATTGCCATTCTCGGCGGCACGCTGCTCATCGGCCTCATCTTCCTGCGCACCGTCAGCCGGCCGATCTATGCGCTGATCGACCGCACCGAGCGCATCGCCGCCGGCGACCGCGCGGCGATCAGGCCGCTCGACCATCACGGCACGCGAGAGATGGCGGAGCTTTCCGCCGCCTTCCTCGACATGGCCGAAAAACTGCAGGCGCGTTCCGACAGCATCCAGACGTTCGCCACCCATGTCTCGCACGAACTCAAATCGCCGCTGACAGCGATCCAGGGCGCAGCCGAATTGCTGCGCGATTCCGGTGGCGCGATGGACGATACGGAGCGGCGGCGTTTCTCCAACAATATCGTCACCGATGCGGGACGGCTCAATCTGCTGGTTCGCCGCCTGCTTGACATGGCGCGCGCCGAAAACCTGGCGCCGAGCGGCGAAAGCACATCGATCGGTGCGGCGCTGGCGCTGCTTCCCGTAGACAACAGGCTGGCGGTTAGCATCGGGGCCGGCGGCGACATCAGATTGCACATATCGGCCGAGAACGCGGCTATCGTGCTGGCCAATCTCATCGACAATTCGGCCAGGCACGGCGCGACACAGGTTTCTGTCTCCGCTACGAGCGCCGACGGCAAGGCGAGCCTCCTGGTCAGTGACGACGGCGCCGGTATTTCGCCGAGCAACCGGGCGCGCATTTTCGAGCCGTTTTTCACCACGCGGCGCGAACAGGGCGGCACCGGCATGGGGCTCGGCATCGTGCTGGCCCTCCTGAAAGCGCATGATGGTATGATCGCGCTGGTTGACAGCGAACGCGGCACGCGCTTCGAGATCATTCTGCCGGTGGCGTGAAGGACACCATCGGCCGGATCGGAGAGAACATGCGCTACGACATCGTCATCATCGGCGGAGCCATCGTCGGCTCCTCGGTCGCCTATTACCTGCGTGAGCAAGGGTTTTCCGGCACGATCGCGCTGGTCGAGCGTGATCCGCAATTCGCGCATGCGGCAACGACGCTGTCCATGGCCTCGATCCGCCAGCAATTCTCGATCCCGGAAAACATCCGCCTGTCGCAGTTCACGCTGAAACTGTTTCGGCGGCTGAAGGAAGAGTTCGGGGACGACGCCGATATCGGCTTTCGCGAGGGCGGCTACCTCATCCTTGCCGGCGAGGACGGCTTGCCGATCCTCAAGAGCAATCACGAGGCGCAGATCGCGGAGGGCGCCGACATCGTGCTGGAGGATGCCGCC
>NZ_RZQI01001195.1:0-1444 GCF_003998335.1 Mesorhizobium sp. M7A.F.Ca.CA.002.05.1.1
GTCGAGCGTGGCGTCGGCAAGCCGCAAGCCGACTTCATTTTCGACCTGCTGGCCAAGTTCGCCGACTATGGTTTCAACAAATCGCACGCCGCCGCCTATGCGGTGGTTTCGTACCAGACCGCCTATCTCAAGGCGCATTATCCGGTCGAGTTCCTGGCGGCGTCGATGACGCTCGACATGGGCAACACCGATAAGCTCGCCGATTTCCGCCAGGACGCGCTGCGCCTTGGTATCGAGGTTTTGGCGCCTTCGGTGATGTCGAGCTTTCGCCCCTTCGAGGTCGGTGAGAACCGCATCTACTATTCGCTGGCAGCGCTCAAGGGTGTCGGCGACGCTGCGGTCGAGCACATCGTTGCCCAGCGTGGCGAAAAGCCGTTCAAGAACCTCGCCGATTTCTGCGAGCGGGTCGATCCCAAGATCGTCGGCAAGCGTGTCTTCGAAAGCCTGATCATGGCCGGCGCGCTCGATTGCTTCGGCCACGACCGCGCATCGATGATGGCGGGCGTGGAACGCATGATGGGACTGGCGTCGCTGGCGCAGCAGAACGCGGTTTCCGGCCAGCACGACATCTTCGGCGCTTCGCTCGGCGCCCAGTCGCAGGCACTTAATCTGCCGGCGACGGAGCCATGGCTCGCCGCCGACCGGCTGCACCGTGAATTCCAGGTGGTCGGCTTCTATCTCTCGGCGCACCCGCTCGACGAGTACAAGGCAGCCCTGCAGAAGATGCGGGTTCAGACCTGGGCCGAGTTTTCGGCGGCCGTCAAACGCGGTGCCGCCGCCGGCCGTCTGGCCGGCACGGTGACGTCCAAGCAGGAGCGCAAGACGCGCACCGGCAACAAGATGGGCGTTATCGCCTTTTCCGACACATCCGGCCAGTACGAAGCCGTGCTGTTTTCCGAAGGACTGGCGCAATATCGCGATCTGCTCGAGGCCGGCCGCTCCGTGGTCATCACCGTTGCCGCCGAGGACAGGCCGGAAGGCGTCAATCTGCGCATCAACTCGGTGCAGTCGCTGGAGGACGAGGCAAGCCGTATCCAGAAGGCACTTCGCATCTTCGTGCGCAACGCCTCGCCGATCAACACGCTGGCCGGCCAACTGACTGTCAGGGGCGAGGGGCAGGTCAGCTTCGTGCTGATCAAGGACGAAGGCGAGGGCGAAATCGAGATCGAGCTGCCGAACCGCTACCGGATTTCGCCGCAGATCGCTTCGGCGATGCGCGCGGTGCCGGGTGTGGTCGAAGTGGAGCTGGTGTGACCCCCGCTCTTTCTCGCGCGCGGCGGTCAGCCGGGCGGTCGCTGCCGCGAACGCCAGCGCAGTCAGTATGAAGCCGGCGCAGAGGAACGGGTCGCAGGCGGTTTCAGCCTTGGCGCGGCTGCGTGACAGGCTGCGCAGGCTCTATCATGGGCGCACGCCGGCCGCTTTCCGGGTCCCACTGGTGGCCGTC
>NZ_RZQI01001196.1:0-1442 GCF_003998335.1 Mesorhizobium sp. M7A.F.Ca.CA.002.05.1.1
TTCTGGTAGGGCATGATCGAGGCGCCCTCGAAGGTGCCGTCGGTGTCCTCGCTCCACAGCACGACCGCGTCGACGCCCATGGCGGCGGCGCAATCGGCCATGGCAGGCCACAGGCTGGTGTGGACGTAGAGGTAGGCGAGGCCCTCGTCATCGCAGTGCAGGTCGAGCACGATGTCATGGCCGAGCGAGAGCTGCACCAGCCGCGTCTTCAGCCGCTGGTCGACGCTGCCAAGGGTGGTGTCGGGCAAGAGCGCTGTGTCGGGCGCGGTGAGTAGCGGAAAGCCGCGGTTGAAATTGGTGCGCGTGCCCAGATGGAAGCGGCCCTGATGCTCGCCGAAATGATATTGCGCCCGGCCGATCGGATTGGCCCAGGGCACGACGGTGAGATTGCCCTTGATGCGGCCTTCGGCCTCCGCTTTGGCAAGCATCGGCATCAGCGCGTCGATGGCGACGACGCCCGGCAACTCGCCGGCATGGAGTGCCGCCTGTAGGTATGCCGAAGGAGCAGCCTTGTCGGAACCAGTGAAGCGGAACAGCGGGAATTCGTAGGAAACCCCTTCGCTTTCGCCGGCGATGCGCTCGATCGATTTCTGCATGACTTCCTCCATCAAGAGCGAGAGACATGCGATTTGAAGGCGCCGATGTCGATTGGTCCAGCCCGCCGCGCTATGGGCGCAAGAGGCTATTCAGCCGGAAGCGGGATGACCGGCGCGCGCCGGTCCAGCGCCTGCGACAGCACGGCGACGGTGACCGCCAACAAAGCGAGTGCTGCGCCGACCAGCGGCAAATTGGCATAGGAAACACCGGCGGAAAGGGCAACGCCGCCGATCCAGGCGCCGCTGGCATTGCCGACATTGAAGGCGCCCTGGTTCAGCGTGGCGGCGAGGTTCGGTCCCTCGGAGGCCGCCTCGACGACCCGGATCTGCAGCGGCGGCACGACGACGAAGATGAGCAGGCCCCACAGGAAGACGATGCCGACGGCAACGCTGGCGATTGCGCCGAACTGCCTGAAGCCAACGAAAAGCAGGGCCATCAGCAGCAGCGTGCCGATCACTGTCGGCATCAGTTTCCAGTCGGCCAGTCTGCCGCCGATAATGTTGCCGATGGTCATGCCCGCGCCGAACAGCAGCAGAACCCACGTGACTGCCGAGGTCGACAAGCCCGATACCTCGGTGAGGTAGGGTTTGATGTAGGTGAAGACGGTGAACAGGCTTGCGGAGGTCAGCGCCGCGATCAGCATGGCCAGCCAGACCTGCAGCTTGCCCAGCACGCGCAGCTCGCCGCGCAGGCCGCCACCGCTTGGCTGGGCGACATCGGACGGCACCAGCCAGGCGATCGCTGCCACCGAGATCAGGCCGATACCGACCACGGCAACGAAGGTGGAGCGCCAGCCGAACGCTTCGCCAAGTGCGGTTCCGGCGGGAACACCCAGGATGTTGGAC
>NZ_RZQI01001197.1:0-1438 GCF_003998335.1 Mesorhizobium sp. M7A.F.Ca.CA.002.05.1.1
GATGAGGGGTGTTCCAGGGAACGCCAACGTCTCACTCCGCTGGACCACCCCTCATCCGTCTCGGCGCTATCGCGCCGATCCACCTTCTCCCACAAGGGGAGAAGGGAAGAACGGCGCTGGCGTTCCGCCAGTGCCGGGATAAGCTTCCTGCAAACAAAGGAGAACTGCCGTGAAAAAAAGAAATCATCGAAGTCCCCGTCATGTCGGACAAGGTGCGGGCGCTTGGCCTGCCCTGCTCGACGGCGGTCAAGGCCAACGGCTTCGTCTTCATCTCGGCGACGCCGCCGGTGGACATGGTGACCGGCGAGATGGTGCGCGGCGACATCGAAACACAGACCGAGGCGTCGCTGAAGGCGCTGAAACATTGCCTGGAAGCGGCCGGAACCTCGCTGGAAAACGTCGTGATGGTGCGCATCTACGCCGTCAATTCCGGCTTCTACAACGCGATTAACCGGGTCTATGCCAGGTATTTTTCGACCAATCCGCCGGCGCGGAGTTTTGTGCCGGTGGCGTCTTGGCCGATGGAGTTTGATATTGAGATCGAGTGTGTGGCTGTGGCGTGAGGGGGGCACGCCGGTTACATTGCTCACGCAAGCGGGAAAGCATTAGGTGTTAGAAAACGGGGGTTGGGATTGCGGAGATTAGCGGCCCTCTCTATGTGTCGACTAAGTCTGCTGCGACGCTGGGTTCGGTCGTCGAGTTCCCCTCTTGCGGCTGGCACGCCTATAGAGCAGGGTGGCCTTAAATGCCACGACTCCAGACCGATAATTGGGCACTAGTGTCTTCAATGAGCAAAAGTTACACAGAGATTATTTCTGACTTTGACACGGCGCAGGCAGCATGCGTGTGTATTATGATGTCGTCAGAAAGCATAGCGGATGGTATTAAGAAGCAAGGTGGCAACTTAAAACTTGTATTTGGAAAAGAAGAATTTACCGTATCTGCCTTTGATCTCCTAAAGTATTCGATTTATTTCAAAGACATCTCTAAGACTTTTTATACTGATAAAGTTTTGCCGGAAGGCTTGGAGTTTGAATTCGACCTCGTAAAGCTCGCAGTTCGGTTTGCTTTTGACGAGGCCGATGTTCTATTTTTTGAGCCAATGGTGCGGCGTCGGGAAATAATATTGAATCAGGCTACCAGATTTAAGATGTCAGAGTCTCAGTTTCGGTTTCTACTGTCGAATTCAAGAGTGTTGCAGAGGATCATATTCGTTTGATGGGCAAAATAGTAGCTATTGAGGGTGTTGATGGAGCAGGAAAATTTACAGTATCAAAGTCGTTAAAAGCCCTGATCGAGGATCGAGGGAAGACTGCTACCATTGTCTCTTTCCCGCGGTATTCTGAAACCATAGCAGGTCAGGCGCTAGGTAATTTCTTGTCGGGGAAAACATATATTCCTGAGGACCCGAAATCGATTGCCACGCTCTATGCGATGG
>NZ_RZQI01001198.1:0-1430 GCF_003998335.1 Mesorhizobium sp. M7A.F.Ca.CA.002.05.1.1
GTCATCGCCTTCACTGCCGAAAAGGCCAATGCCGAGATCGGCCCGTTCGATGCCGCCACCGCGCTTGACCGGCTGCGCGCCGCCAAGCCGCGGCCGATCCCGACCGACCGGCCCGCCGTCTATGCCCGCGTCGCCGGCGTGCTGGAGACCTTGCCCGGGGCCAGTGTCGCCGTGCTTGCCGACGGCCTGGCGGCAAAAGGCGATGAGGCCGCCTTCAACACGCTTTTGTCGAAAAATGCCGCGCGTGTCGTCTGGGCAACCGCGGACAGGCTGTCGCTGACCGGCCTGACCGCCGCCGACAACCAGGTCGACGGCTTTGCACTGACCGCCATCCGCGCGCCGGGCGACCCTGCCCCGGCGCAGGTCACCGCCGGCGCCTTCGATGACAAGGGCCGCCGCATCGCCGATGCGACGCTGACCTTTTCGCCTGGCGAAACCACCGCCACCGGCACCATGGCGGTGCCGTTCGAGCTGCGCAACGACTTCGCTTCCATCGCGCTCGACGGCGAGCGGCAGGCTGGTGCGGTCCGCGTCCTCGACGAAAGCTCCAAGCGGCGGCGCGTCGGTCTATTGTCGCAGGCCGAGGCCGACCAGGCACAGCCGCTTTTGTCGCCGCTCTACTACATCAGGCGGGCGCTGCAGCCCTTCGCCGATCTGGTCGAACCCTCCAGCGCCGATCTTGCCGACGCCATACCGCAAATCCTCGACCAGAAGCCCGCGATGATCGTTATGGCCGATATCGGCACCATTCCCGGACAGGTCCGGCAGAGACTTGTCGATTGGGTCGACAATGGCGGCACGCTGGTGCGTTTCGCCGGTTCGCGGCTGGCCACCGCGGGCGATGACGACGATTTGCTGCCCGTCCGCCTTCGCACCGGCGAGCGGTCGCTCGGCGGCGCGCTGTCATGGACGTCGCCGCAGCCGGTCACCGAATTCCCCAAGGCCGGCCCGTTCGCCGATCTGGCGCCGCCGACCGAGGTCACCGTCAGCAGGCAGGTGCTGGCCGAGCCGACACCCGATATCGTCGAGCGCACCTGGGCGGCCCTTGCCGACGGCACGCCGCTGGTCACCGGACTGAAGAAAGGCAAGGGCACGCTGGTGCTGTTCCACGTCACCCCCGAGGCAACCTGGTCGAACCTGCCGATCTCTGGCAGCTTCGTCGAGATGCTGCGCCGCATCGTGCAGCTGTCGCGCAACCAGGGCGCGGCCATCGCCAATGCCGAAGCGGCCGCGGCGTCGCTGGCGCCCTATCGCATGATTGCAGCCGACGGCTCGCTGGTGCCGCCGACGCCGGATGCACGGCCGCTTGTACCGGGCGCTGGCGCGCTGCCGGTGACTTTTGAAAACCCGCCCGGTCTCTATGGTTCCGAGACGGGTGTATTTGCCCACAATCTGCTGGAAGCCGACAGCAAGTTGGCGCCCCTGGCGCG
>NZ_RZQI01001199.1:0-1428 GCF_003998335.1 Mesorhizobium sp. M7A.F.Ca.CA.002.05.1.1
ACCTGCAGGACCACCTCGATTTTATCGTCGGCTGGAGATCGAAGGACACCGATATGCTCGGCATGAGCCCGCGCGGCGCGTGGGGTTTCCTCAGGCACATCGCGCAGTGGCGGCGGGATGGAACCGGGCTGATCGCCTCGCCGTCGGCCGAGAGCGGCGCTTTCGTCAAATCCGACCCGGCGCTTGAGCGCCCTGACCTGCAGCTGCAATTCGTCATCGGCCTGGTCGAAAACCATGCGCGCACGCTGCACTACGGTTTCGGCTTCTCCTGTCATGTCTGCATATTGCGGCCGCACTCGCGTGGCGAGGTTGGGCTGGCCAGCGCCGATCCACTTGCCGCGCCACGCATCGATCCGCGCTTTCTCGGCGACCAGCGCGATGCGGAACTGCTGCTGAAAGGCGTGAGGATCACCCGGCAGGTGCTGGCTTCGCCGGCGCTGACGCGCTACCGGCACAAGGAAATGCACATCGCCGGCGAGCCGAGCGATGCCGATCTGATGACCCATATCCGTACCCGCGCCGACACGGTCTATCACCCGGTCGGCTCCTGTCGGATGGGGTCGACGAGATGGCGGTGGTCGATCCGCAACTCAAGGTGCGCGGGCTTGAAGCCTTGCGTGTCGTGGACGCCTCGGTGATGCCGACACTGATTGGTGGCAACACCAATGCCCCAACCATCATGATCGCCGAAAAGGCCGCCGACATGATCAGGGCTGCCTGATCGGAGCTCCAGGCCGCGGCGCCCATGGCGCGGCGGTCTTCTTGTTGTGACGCAATTGCCCAGGGAAAACGCTACGCGTTTTCCCTGGAAAACCGTTCACACTTCTCCTGGAATTGCTTAAGCCGCCGCCCGTGCCTCGCGGAACGACACCAGCTTGCGGCGGTTTTCGTCCCACAATGCCAGTTTGACGCAGCGCAGGCTTTCGAGCAGCGTAACCCGGCCTATGTCGCGCAACTCGGGATAATCCCGCAGCACTTCCTGCAACCGGTAGCACGGCACCTTGGCCGAGAGGTGATGGACGTGATGGACACCGATGTTGCCGGTGAGCCAGTTCAGCACCGGCGGAAGGTCGTAATACGACGATCCGTGCAAGGCGGCGTGCTGGAATTCCCAGTCGGCATCCTTCGCCCATTCTGTTTCCTCGAACTGGTGCTGGACGTAGAACAGCCAGATGCCGGCCGAACCGGCGAGGATGACGATCGGCAGGTGAACCACCAGGAAAGCGCCCGGGCCGACGAACCAGATAAGGACGGCTGCTGCGACCGCGATGCCAAGGTTGGTGGTCATCGACGACACCCAAGGGGTCAGGCCGCCGCGCATCATGCCGACGGGTAGCCTCTGCTCGAAGAGGAAAAGCCAGATCGGACCGAGCCCGAACATCACCAGCGGATGGCGATAGAGACGATAGGCGAGGCGGCCTGACCCCT
>NZ_RZQI01001200.1:0-1425 GCF_003998335.1 Mesorhizobium sp. M7A.F.Ca.CA.002.05.1.1
GTTGATGAAGAATACGGACATCGCCTCAGTTCCCGGTCGCGGCGGCAGGCGCCGGTTTGGCAGCGTTGGACGCGGCCGGTGCGGCGGACGTGCCCTGCCCGCGATCCTTGACCTCGCCGGTCGTCTCGTCGATCGTCACCTCAACGCCCGTCGCATCGCCGCCGGGGCGCACCAGCTGCATGCCCTCGACAATGACACGATCACCGTCGCCGACACCCGAATCCACCAGCCAGTTGTTGCCGACGCTGTTGCGCACCGCGAGCACCCGCGTCTCGACCTTGCCCTGCGCATTGATGACCATGGCCGTGGCCTCACCCTTGGTGTTGCGGCTGACGGCGCGCTGCGGCACCAGGAAACTGTTCTGGGCAACGCCCTCCTCGACCAGCGCCCGCACATACATGCCGGGCAGCAGCAAGCGATCGGGATTGGGGAATTCGGCCCTGAGCGCGAAGGTGCCGGTGGTCTGGTCGACATTGGCGCCGGCGAATTCCAGCTTGCCGGTCTGCGTGTAGATGGTGCCGTTCTCGAGCTTCAGCTTGACGCTGACATTGGGGCCGCTGAACTTCAGCCGCCCTTCCGAGATCGCCTGGCGCAGATTGAGCAGGTTGGTGCTCGATTGCGTGACGTCGACATTGATCGGATCGAGGGCACGGATGGTGGTCAGCACAGTGTCCTGGTTGGCGGTCACCAACGCGCCGGGCGTCAGCGTGGACTTGTCGATGCGGCCGGCGATCGGCGCCGTGATCGAGGTGCGGTCGAGACTGATGCGCGCCGTCTCGGCGCTGGCCTTGGCCGAGGCGACATCGGCTTGCGCCTGCGCCAGCGTGGCGGCGGCATCGTCATAATCCTGTTTGGAAACAACGTTCTGTTTCAAAAGCCCTGCATAACGGTCGAACTTGGCCTGCGCAGTCGGCACCGCCGCTTGCGCCTTCTGCTGGGCGGCGACCGCGCTGTCATAGGCTGCCTTGTAGCTTGCCGGATCGATCAGGTAGAGCGGCTGTCCCGCAGCAACTTCGCTGCCCTCTTTGAACAGGCGCTGCTGGATGATGCCGTTCACTTGCGGGCGCACCTCGGCAACCAGCGAAGCCGCCGTGCGCCCCGACAGTTCGGCGGTGATCGCCACCGATTGCGGATGCAAGGTGACGACGCCGACTTCCGGTTTGCCGGGCGCGCCCATGCCGGCGGGGGCGCTGCCCTCCTGCGAGCAGGACGCCAGCAGAAAGGTAGCGGCGAACATCGCGGCCCAGGGCGCCAGATGGCGTGCCGAAAAACGAGGCTGGCTAGGCTTGGAAATCATGGCCTGGATCTTTCCCTGGAGTTGTGTACGCGTTGGCAATGGACCGCCTGGTCGAGGGGCATGCCGATCCATATGATGATAGGCCGCACCCGTCGGCGGGCGGCGACGAGCAATGCTTGGAAGCGGCT
>NZ_RZQI01000119.1:0-10566 GCF_003998335.1 Mesorhizobium sp. M7A.F.Ca.CA.002.05.1.1
TCACTGAACGGAACGGCGACGCTCGAAATCGCGGCTGGCCGTCTCGAGTACCGCCTTGTCGTTCCACACGGCAATTTCGAGACGGATTGAGCGACCCGAGCTTTCTTAACCAGCTGTTCACCATAAAAGCAGATGCTGTTTTTCCCAGATACCGCTGGAACCTGTTGCATCACCGAACATTTCCGCAGCAGGATTTGCAGCATGGTGCGGGAGGGAATGCCTTGACGGTTGCCGATATGAACAGACTGGAGCAGGCCGCCCGGATTTCCATGGGCGAGTTTGAGGACTCCGAGTCATCCGCGCCACCGCTGGCCCCTGTCCCCAACGGAGCCTTGCGCCTTGTTGCGTTGGCCTTGGTGGCGGTGATCGTGGTGGTCGCCCTGTACCAGCTGGTCTATTGAGGCCAGCTCGTTTCGGCCGGCGACAGAATCAATTGTCGCCGTCTTATTTCCCTGCCAGCGCGCCAGGAACTTTGGCTGATGTAGACCGTTACTATGGCGAGAGGACTTTCCCGCCATGGAACATATCGCTGCATTGCTGCTGGTCATCGGTTGCTCGAACACGATGGCCGACTGCCGTGAACTCCAGGTGCCCGTCAGCATTTTCGCGACCGCCGAGCAATGTGTGGCCGAGCGCCCATTCGTCTTGGGCGACGTGCAAGGGCAGGCTGATCACATCGTCGCCAAATGTCTTGCCGTCGATCCGGTGCTTGAAGACGACTATGATCAGATCGTCTGGAACGTGCGCGCCGATGGTACGCTTGACGCTTCATTGGCAATTTCCAGCCTGGTAATGGCGTCGAACGCGGCAGGCCCAGAAAAAGACTATCTTCACCAACAATAGATTGCAGCAGCAAAGGCCGTCATTTCATGCTAAATGGCAGCTGGAGCTTTACCAAGTGAGGACAAAAAGTGAGGAGTGACTCTATGCGGAAGATGATTATTGCCCTGGTTGCGGTGGTTGCCGTCAGCGGCTGCACCTCGACCGAACAGGACGTGGTTGGCGGCGGCTTGATCGGCGCCGGTGTCGGCGGCTTGGTCGGCGGCGGCAAGGGCGCGCTGATCGGCGCGGCCGTTGGCGCCGGTTCCGGCCTGCTGGTGCGCAATCTGCGCAACGGCTATTGCCAATATCGCGATCATCGCGGCCGGATCTACACGGCTCGCTGCAACTAATTCGGCGATAATCGAAACGTCGATCCGGAGGCTGGTCTGCTGGCCTTCGGATTTTTCATGTCCGGACGCTTGATCCTTTTCGGGAGAAGGTCGCGCTCAATTGGCGAGTGGAATTTTGATTTCCACGTTCAGCCCATTGGCCTGGTAGTCGCGCTTGATCGTACCGCGTAATTCGCGCGTCACGTTGAGATCGATCAGCTTGGTGCCGAAGCCGGTTTCGGCGGGAGCTTCGAGTTTCTTCTGCCCGTTTTCGCGCCAGTTGAGGGCCAGCGTCCTGTCGCGCCCACGCCCCTCCAGAGACCAATCCACTTTCAGTGCCCCCACGGAATTGCCGGCTTCGCCGTATTTCAGCGCATTCGTCGCCAGTTCGTGGAAGGTCAGGCCGAGCGCTTGCGTCGTGGTTTCGTCAAGCAGCACTTGCGGCCCTGACAGCAGCCCCTCGGGCAACTCCTTGCCGAACACCTGGCCGAGTTCGATGCGCAAGAGATCGCCAAGATCGGCCTTCTGCCAGCGAGAGCGCGTCAGCATGTCCTGGGACGCTGCCATCGCCTGCAGCCTGGCCGAGAAAGATGCGGAAAACTCGTTGACGTCGGTAGCCCGCGATGCCGTCTGGCGCGCGATCGCCAGCACCCTGGTGATCGAATTCTTGATGCGATGCTTCATCTCCTGCAGCATCAGGTCTTTTTCGATCAGGCTCTTTTCCGTGGTTTCGTGCAACCGCGACGCTGCCTCATAGGCCCGCTCCTGATATCGCGCCACCAGCGCGATGGCGCCCGCCAACAGCAGGCCGAATAGCCCCAGCATCACCGGAATGGCGCGCGACGACGGCTGCGAGAAGGCGCTTGTCGGCCGGAACAGGACAGTCCATGGCCGTCCGGCGACGATGATCTTTCGGGTGACCAGCAGCCTGTCCCCGAAAGTCGAAGCCGGCGGCGTCTCCGACCGGAACAGCAGATTGTCGCCGCTCACGGCACCATCGCCGTCATAGATTTCGGTGTTGACCGGCAGTAGCGGCGACCGGCTGAGCGCGGTCTGGAACAGATCGCGAGCCCGGAAGGCCGCATAGAGAAAACCTGATGTCGAGGATCTCGAAGCATTGATGACGTCGGGAGCGGTTTCGACATTGAGCCGCACGAAAACGAAGAAGCCGGTGAACGTCTGCGAGGCGCCCGTGTCCTGGCCCAGTTGCACCAACCCGCTGGCGTGCTGCTGGTCGTCGGACATCGCCTTTTCGATCGCCACACGCCGCATCGGTTCGCTGAACATGTCGTAGCCGATGGCGGCTTGGTTGGATGGATCCAGCGGTTCGAACAGCACGATAGGGGTACGCCAGGGTTGCGTGGTATCCGGGTAGATTGGATGACTGACGCCATAATCGTGCAGCATATCGCGTTCGACCGTCGCCTTGTCGCCCGTCTTTGCCAGCCTGAGGAAACCGATGCCGCGCAAGCCGGCGAAATTCTTGTCGACATCGAGCGCGTTGAAGAACGCCTTGAACTCATTGCGAGAAATATCGCCATTGCGGGCGTCGAACAGGGCCTGCGTCGAGCGCAGCAGCGACAGATGCAGGTCGATGCGGCTCTCGATCCGGTTGAGCGCGTCGTCGGCAGTCGCCTCGAACTTGATGCGCGCGGCTTCCTGTGTGGCGAAATAGGCGAAACCTGCCATCACCATGCTGATTAGTGCGACGGCGATAAAGGCGATGATCGGGAAAAGCTTCTTCAACGGATCGTGCGGTCCCTGAGCGATATCGGACCTTTATGGGCAAGTCGCCGTGCCAACACAATGCCACGGCCAAGCCATCCTTACGGCTGGCATATCACGTGTCCGGCAACGGCGAGCTGGCTTGATCTCAGGCTGCGATCTTCAGCGCACCCGGTCCTGGAATGGCGCCCGGCGGGCATTTGCCAAGAATGATCATCCCCAGCACCTCGTCCTGGGTGACATCGGTGGTGCGGGCGGTGCCAACGACCTGACCGTTCTTCATGACGCAGACCCGGTCGGCAAGCTCGAACACATCGTGGATGTCGTGGCTGATCAGGAAGATGCCGATGCCATCGGACTTGAGCTGCTTGACCAGTTCGCCGACCTGCGCCGTTTCCTGCGGACCAAGCGCCGCCGTCGGCTCGTCCATGATCAGGATGCGGGCGTTGAACAGGATCGCACGCGCGATCGCCACCGATTGCCGCTGGCCGCCCGACAGCTTGATCACCGGCTCCTTGAAGCGCTGGAAGCGGGGATTGAGCCGGCCCATCACCTTGCGCGCCTCGGCCTCCATGGCAACGTCGTCGAGCGTACCCCAGGCGGTCATCAGCTCGCGGCCGAGGAACAGATTGGCGGCGGCGTCGACATTGTCGGCCAACGCCAGCGTCTGGTAGATCGTCTCGATGCCGTATTTCTTGGCGTCGCGTGGATTGGAGATCGATGCCTCCTCGCCGTTGACGAAGATCTGGCCCGAATCGCGCTTGTAGGCGCCGGACAGGATCTTGATCAATGTCGACTTGCCGGCGCCATTGTGGCCGAGCAGCGCCACGACCTCGCCGGGGAAAAGATCGATCGAGGCGTCGTCGACGGCGCGGATGCCGCCAAACGCGATCGAGATGTTCCTCATGTCGATCAGCGCGGTGGCTGCAGGAGCAGTCTTGTCATTCATGGCATGCCCTCCTAGACGCGCTTGCGATAGACGGTGTCGAGCCACACGGCGATGACCAGTACGGCCCCGACGACGATGCTCTGCAGCGGCGAGTCGACGCCGAGCAGCACCATGCCGGACTGCAGCGACTGCATCAGCAGGGCGCCCAGCATGGCGCCGATGATCGTTCCCGATCCGCCGGCAAGCGACGTGCCGCCGATCACGGCGGCTGCAATGACGAGCAGTTCGTCGAGCGTTCCAAGCACGTTGGTGGCCGAATTCTGCCGGGCCGAGGAGATCGCCGCGGCAATCGTGGCCAGCACGCCCATGATCATGAACACCTTCATGGTGATCCATCGCGTGTTGATGCCGGCGAGATTGGCCGCCTCGGGATTGCCGCCGATGGCGAACACATAGCGGCCGAAACGGGTGCGGTTGGTGATGAAGGTCATGACCAGCCCGACGGCGACAGCCATCAGCACCGGTATCGCGATACCGTGGGCGATGAACAGGCCGCCTTCGGGAACGGTGATGTTGTTGGCGGCCGCATATCTGTTCACGATGCCGATCGGCCAGGGGTAGGAGTTGGCGAGCCAGACCGCACCCATGATGGCGCCGCAGGTGACGACTCCAAGCAGCGCCTCGGCCCAGATCGGACGTAGCGGAAACCGGAAACGCTTGCGCTGCACCCGCCCGTTGAACAGCCCAAACACCACGGCGAGGCAGGCGACGATCCCAACGACCCAGCTCCAGGTCGCGCCGATCGATCCCGCCGGCCCACCGCCCATCAGCTGAAAAGTGGCGTTAAGCGGCGCCACGGTCTGGCCTGAAGTGACCCACCAGGCGGCACCGCGCCAGACCAGCAGGCCGCCCAGCGTCACGATAAAGGCGGGCACTTCGAGATAGGCGATGACGAAGCCTTGAAAAGCGCCGATCAACAGGCCGAGCGCCAGGCCGATGACCAGTGCCAGGACCCAGATCCACGGGTTGCCGAGTTCGAGCCCGACAAAGCGCACCAGGAAATGCACCTGGGCAAATCCCATCACCATGCCGATCAGGCCCTCGGCGGAACCGACCGACAGGTCGATGTTGCGCATGACGATGACCAGCACCATGCCGCAGGCCATGATGGCAACCGCGGATGTCTGCACCGACAGGTTCCACAGATTGCGCGGCGTGAGAAAGGTGCGGCTGTCGAAATCGAGCGGATTGACGCCAAGGCGCAGGCTGGAAATGACATGCAGCCCAATCCAGATAACCAGCAGCGCGCCGATCATGCCGAGCATGCGGGTGTCGATCTCGGTCGCCTTCAGGAACCGGGCGACGGCGCCGAGTTCCGACGCGCGCGCCGTATCGGTCTGCGGGTTTGACGTCGTATCGGTCATGGTTTCCTCCCACCGGCTGGCCGTCTGACGCGCATGCCGGAGCCCAGCCTAGAAGCTATCCGCATGATGCGGAAACAGAATTCTTTGAGAAAACGCCGCGGCTTTTGGGCCGCGGCGTTCAGATATTGCAAAGTGGTACGGATCAGTTGCAGGCCGCCACGGTGCCGGCGGCGACACCCGCGCAGACTTCGTCCTTCTTGATCCAGCCGGCGTCGATGACGACGTTGAGATTGTCCTTGGTGATGGCAACCGGGGTCAGGAACAGCGACTTGACGGTGTTGCCGCCCGGCGTCGTGAAGTCCTTGGCGCCGGCGATGTCGCTCGTCTTCTTGCCGTCGGCCAGTTGCGAGGCGATCTCGGCGGCATTCTTGCCGAGCTCCCGCGCGTCCTTCCACACCGACACGGTTTGCGTGCCGAGGGCGATGCGGTTCAGCGCGGCGTGGTCGCCGTCCTGACCCGAGACCGGCACGGTGCCGGCCAAGCCTTGAGCCGTCAGCGCCGCGACGACGCCACCGGCAGTGCCGTCATTGGCCGCGACCACCGCGTCGACCTTGTTGTCGTTGGCGGTCAGGAACTGCTCCATGTTCTTCTGGGCGTTGGCGGGCAGCCAGCCATCCGTGTAGGCTTCGCCGACATTCTTGATCTTGCCGCTGTCGATGGCTTCCTTGAGCACTTCCATCGAGCCCGAGAACAGGAAGTCGGCATTGGGATCGGCACCGGAGCCCTTGATGAAGACGTAGTTGCCTTCCGGCTTGACCTTGAACACTTCGCGGGCCTGCATGCGGCCGACTTCCTTGTTGTCGAAGGTCAGATAGAAGACGTCCTTGTTCTCGATCAGCCGGTCATAGCCGACGACCGGAATGCCTTCGTCCAGCGCCTTCTGCACGGCCGGGCCGATGGCCGAAGCGTCCTGCGCCAGGATGATCAGGGAATTAGCGCCCTGCGAGATCAGGCTTTCGACATCGGTAAGCTGCTTGCCGGGATTGGACTGCGCATCGGCGGAGATGTACTTGTCGCCGGCGGCCTCGATCGCCGTCTTCATGGCGGCCTCGTCGGTCTTCCAGCGTTCTTCCTGGAAGTTGGACCACGAAACGCCGACAACCTTGTCCTTCGCCTGCGCGACAGACGCGAGCGTCAGCGACATGGCGGCACCCGCCAGGATGGCGGCCGTGAATCTTTTCATATTATCCTCCCTGCGCCGCGTATGGCGCGACCAAACTGACCCGAGGGCCGGCACAGAGGCTCTATTTTTTCGAGCCTCGAAAAAATACTGGGCCAACGCCCGAACGCTGTCAACATCGATTCTGATGGATTTTGATGTCATTTCGAGTTTTTTTCGAGTCTCGGAATAAATAAATGACACGGCATGCAGCTTCTGCCAGTATTTACCGGCGTCACCGACAGCGTTCCAGGGGCAGGAGGAACCGCGGCGACCGGGAGGATATGAAAGAACATGTCGGTCGGAATCCGCCACGACGATCTGCGCCGCCGCAACCGCGCCATGGTGATCGCGGCAGTGCGCCGCGCCGGACAGCCGTCACGAACCGAGATCGCCGCGACCACAAGCCTCAGCCATTCGACCATCTCGGCGATTTCATCCGACCTGATCGTCGAAGGCATCCTGACCGAAAGCAAGCCGAGCGAGGCCGGCTCGCTCAAACGCGGCCGGCCGCAGGTCGGCCTCAGTCTCAATCCGGAAGCGGCCGCGGTAATGACCGTGGTGCTGTCGCTGAACTTCCTCTCCGTCGCCGTCATCGACTATGCCGGCCAGGTGATATCCGAGGAACAGCGCCGGCTGGACACGCTGACGATGTCGCGCGAGTCGCTGATCGGGGAATGCACGGCCATCGTGCGGCGCCGCCTGGCAGATCCCGACCTGGACGTGCGCAGCATCGCCCGCATCGCGCTGGCCATCCAGGGCATCACCGACACCCGTGCCCGCGCCATGCTGTGGTCGCCGATCACGCCGCACACCGACATCGCCTTCGCTGACATATTCGAAGACGAGTTCGGCATCCCTGCCATAATGGAGAACGACTGCAACATGATGGCGGTGGCGCTGCGCTGGCGCGACCCCGATCGTTACCGCGACGATTTCATCGCTATCCTTTTGTCGCACGGCATCGGCATGGGACTGGTGCTGAAGGGCGAATTGTTCACCGGCACCCATTCTTCGGGCGGCGAATTCGGCCACATGATCCATCGGCCGAACGGCGCGCTATGTCGCTGCGGACGGCGCGGCTGCGTCGAAGCCTATGCGGGCAATTACGCCATCTGGCGCAACGCCAGGCAGATGGGCGAGGATGCAGAACCCGTCGCCGATGTCAGCGACGCCGACATGCGCGCCCTGGCTGCCGCGGCCCGCGAAGGTGACGGACCCGAACGGGAAGCCTATCGCAAGGCCGGCGAAGCGCTCGGCTACGGCCTCGGCAGCCTGTTCGCGCTGATCGATCCGGCGCCGGTCGCCATGGTCGGTGTCAGCGCCGCCGCCTTCGACCTGATCGAGCCGGCATTGCGGCAAGCGATTGCCCAGACCGCCGGCGGCCAGCATTCCAAATCGATTTCCTTCGACACCGAGCCGAACGAACTGCCGCTGATCCGCGAAGGCTGCGCCATGCGGGCGCTGATCTTCGTCGATCAGGAGATTTTTGCGCCGGGCGTGCAGGCGAGATCCGGTTTCGGCGGCAAGAACGTGGCGTGAGTTCAAACGAGGGAGTTCAGTCCTCTCGGATGGCGTATCCGGCCCCACGGATCGTGCGGATGACATCAGGCATACGGCCATTGTTGACCGCCTTGCGCAGCCGGCCGACATGCACGTCGACCGTGCGCTCGTCGATGTAGATCGTCTCGCCCCAGACATTGTCGAGCAGCTGGCTGCGCGAGAACACGCGGCCTGGATGGCGCATCATGAATTCGAGCAGGCGGAATTCCGTCGGCCCAAGCCGGATCTCGCTCTTCTTGCGATAGACACGGTGCGACTCGCGATCGAGCACGATATCGCCGACCTTTAGCACGCTGGACAGCACTTCCGGCTTGGCCCGGCGCAGCAGCGCCTTGACCCTGGCCATGAACTCCGGCGTCGAGAAGGGCTTGACCAGATAGTCGTCGGCGCCGGTCGACAGGCCGCGCACGCGGTCGCTTTCCTCGCCTCGCGCGGTCAGCATGATGATCGGCAGCCGCTCGGTCTCGGGACGCATTCGCAGGCGCCGGCAGAGTTCGATGCCCGAAACCGCAGGCACCATCCAGTCGAGCACCAGAAGATCGGGAACGTTCTCCTGCAGCCGGATTTCGGCCTCATCGCCGCGCGTCACCACCTCGACCTGGTAACCTTCGGATTCAAGATTGTAGCGGAGCAGCACGCCTAGCGGCTCCTCATCCTCCACCACCATGATGCGTGGTGCGATCATCGGCTGGTCACCCTTGTTATGCCGCTGGCGCGGACATTGCCGTCTCGTCCTGCTTCGGACGATTGGCTGGCAGCTGCGTGCCGGTCAAAACATAGTAGGCATTTTCGGCGATGTTGGTCACGTGGTCGCCGATCCGCTCGAGGTTCTTGGCGCAAAACAACAGGTGCGTGCACGCCGTGATGTTGCGGGGATCTTCCATCATGTAGGTCAGCAGCTCGCGGAACACCGAGGTGTATTTGACGTCGATGCGTTCATCATTGTTTCTGAGCGTGGCAAGCGCTGCCGCGTCAGCGGCGGCATACTCGTCGACGACCCCCTGCACCTGGATCAGCACCAGCTGCGCCATCGCGTCGATCGAATGCGAAAGATCGTGCGGCGTGACGCTCAGCCCGACAGTGCCGACGCGCTTGGCGATGTTCTTGGCAAGGTCGCCGATGCGCTCGAGGTCGCCGGCCATGCGGATCGAACCGACCACCGCACGCAGATCGTTGGCCATTGGCTGGCGCTTGGCGATCAGCGTGATGGCGCGATCGTCCAGCTCGCGCTGGCGGGCATCCATGATCGCATCGTCGGAAACCACGCGCTGCGCCAGCGCATTGTCCGAATTGAGCAAAGCCTTGGTCGAGCCACTGACCATCGAGCGGGCGAGATCGCCCATGTCGCGGATCAGCTGGCTGATCTGCTCCAGATCCTCATCGAAAGATGCAACGGTATGTTCACCCATGATCTTCGTCCCTCATATGCCTGAGCTCAGCCGAACCGGCCGGTGATGTAGTCCTGGGTGCGTTTGTCGTCGGGGGTGGTGAACATCTTGTCGGTGGCGCCCTCCTCGACCAGATAGCCTAGATGGAACATCGCGGTGCGCTGCGACACGCGCGCTGCCTGCTGCATCGAATGGGTGACGATGACGATCGTATAGTTCTGGCGCAGTTCGTCGATCAGTTCCTCGACGCGAGCAGTGGCGATCGGGTCGAGCGCCGAACACGGTTCGTCCATCAGGATCACCTCGGGTGACACGGCGATGGCGCGTGCAATGCACAGACGCTGTTGCTGGCCACCGGAAAGACCCGTGCCAGGTTCCTGCAAACGGTCCTTCACCTCGTTCCAGATCGCCGCCTTCTTCAAGCTCGACTCGACGATCTGATCCATGTCGGCCTTGCGCTTGGCCAATCCGTGGATGCGCGGGCCATAGGCGACGTTCTCGTAGATCGACTTGGGGAACGGATTGGGTTTCTGAAACACCATGCCGACGCGCGCCCTGAGTTCGACGACATCGATGTTCTTGTCGTAGATGTCTTCTTCGTCGAGCGTTATCTTGCCGGTTACCCGCGCGGAATCGATGGTGTCGTTCATGCGGTTGAGGCAACGCAGGAAGGTCGACTTGCCGCAGCCGGAGGGGCCGATCAGCGCCGTCACCTGATTCAGGCGGACGTCGAGATTGACATCGAACAGCGCCTGCTTCTCGCCATAGAACACGCCGACCTTGTCGCCACGCATTTTGATCACTTCGTTCGACTTGGCGTTCATCTTATCGCCCACTGCATTTTCAAGGGACTGTTCGGTCATGATGTTCATACCAAAATGCCTTTTTTCTACCAGCGCCGCTCGAACCGACGCCGAAGCACGATCGCGGTGATGTTCATGGCCATGAGGAAGACGAGCAGGATGATGATCGCGCCCGACATGCGCTCGACGAAGGCGCGTTCGGCCTCGTTCGCCCACATATAGATCTGCACCGGCAGCGCAGTGGCCGGATCGAAAGGCGTCGTCGGTGGATCGGCGACGAAGGCGACCATGCCGATTAGCAGCAGGGGCGCGGTTTCACCGAGCGCACGCGCTAGACCGATGATGGTGCCGGTGAGGATGCCGGGTGCGGCAAGCGGCAGGATGTGCTGGAACACCATCTGCATCTTGGAGGCGCCAAGACCGAGAGCCGCCGAGCGGATCGACGGCGGCACCGCGGCAAGTGC